>NZ_JBSHAM010000083.1:0-21663 GCF_053611505.1 Amycolatopsis sp. NPDC054798
GCCGGGTACGGGGCCCGTGTTGGGCTCCTTGCGGGAATCTGATTCCCTCAAGGAGCCCTTCACGGACCTGCCGAAGTTCAGCGGCGCGGCGTGAGCTGAAGGGTCTGCTCCCCCGCGGTGCGGCCGTCGCCGACCAGGCTGCCGCTGTGGTCAGTCCAGGCGCGCGCTGGCGTGGTCTCGCTCAGCCGTCCCGGCTCGGCCGACAGCGCGAGCACCAGTCCGCTGTAGCGGTTGACCAGCCGCGTCCCGCTGTCCGCCGGGACCAGGAACCATTGCTGGGCAACGCCGGAGCCGGTGCTCAGGCTCGGCGCGGTCCCCCAGGCGCGGCCGGAGGGAACAGCCGGAACGCCCAGTGCCAAGCCGCTCGAGGCGTTGGTGATGCGGTAGGAGCCGTCGCCGACCGGGGTGAACCGCCAGTTCGCGCGGTCGCCGGCCAGCCACGAGGGCACGGACGTGGTGCCGGTGCGGCCGGACTGGGCGAGCACGCGACCGGAGCCGATCCGGTAGACCCGGCTCGGGTCGACCAACGACGGCGCCGGGGCGGCGGACGTGACGGTCACGTCCGCGTAGACGCCGTCGCGGCCGTCCGTGCACGAAATCGAGCAATAGGACCGGAAGGTCTTCCCCACGATCGTCCCGGTGGTCCGGCTCGCCGAGTCGACGAACCAGCGGTACCACGACTGGTCGCGGTAGGAACCGGTGTCGCCGATCAGCCGCCACTTCGGGTTCGCCAGGTCTTCGGTCGCATAGAACCGCTGCGGACCGGCCGAATCGACCGCTTCCGGCTCGCCGATGTACAGCCCGAGGTGCGCGTCGTAGGCGATGTTCATGACGAACAGGTCGGATTTGCGCGGCAGCGTCCCGGCGGCCACCTGCTGGGCGGCGGTGCCGGTGCGCCCCGGGTCGTAGTCCTTGTCCGGCGGGGTGTAGCCGAGCGGGTCGACGTCCGTGGGCACGAGGTTGCTTTCCTTGCCGCCGACGCCCGGCTGCGACCATCGGCCGTCGTACCACTTCTGCCACGTTCCGGTGCCCATCTTCCCGGACATCGGCGCGCGGGCCACGTGGGCGAGGCCGCTGAACCCGCCGCCGCCCTCGCCGGCCTTAGTCACGACGCGAGAGCCGTAGTAGACGTAGAAGTAGCCGGACTTCGGATCGGCGAACAGCCGCGGATCGCCGTCGCCGTAGTCGAAAGTCTGGTTCGGGAACGCCGCCGTGTCGCCGCGTTTCGTCGAGTACGGCGACGTGATCGCGTGCCCGCCGATGCGCCAGGTGCGGCCCTGGTCCGCCGACACCGCCCAGTCGATCGCGTCGTAGTGGGAGAACGAATAGGCACCGAACGGTTCGGGCGTGAACTCGTTGTGCACCAAGCCGTACCAGTAGCCGGTGTCCGGATCGATCCAGGTGCCGACGAGATCGCAGAAGTTCTTCTGGGTGTAGCTCGACCCGGCGGGCGGGTCGGTCGCCTCGCGGCCAGTGGGGCTGGTGTTGCACCGCCACGTCGTGTCGTTGTTGCGGTCGCGCGGCTCCGCCGGGTTCACCGCGTCGCTCAGTCCCTTGTCGCGCCGGGCCGAGTCGAAGTCCTTGCCGGTGTAGAAGTCCCAGACGCGCGGGCCTTCCTTGCCGTAGAGGGCGGCCGACTGCTGGAAGTGGAAGGTCCCGTCCCGGTCCAGGAACGGAGCGGCCGGGGTGTCGGTCGGGAACGGGTATTCGGCGACGGCCCCGACCGACACGGAGTAGCCGGGGTCGGCGTGCGCGGACAGGGGCACGGCGCAGGTCCCGGCGGTGAGGGCCAGGGCCGCACCGGCGGCGAACGGAGTGCGGAAGCGTGGCATAGGGCTCGGTTCCTCGCAGGCGATCGGCATCAGCAACCGACAAGAACGAACAAGTTCACACAGTCTTAGTGATCGATTTTGCACTGTCAACCCGCCATTCGACCCTCTTTGCGCAGACCAGAGGGTGTTCGTCCGCGGATCACGATGCCACGGCAAACCTCGGCTTGAATGTTGACAAGTGATTGGTAAGCGCCAAAAATGCGCAGCAACACGCACTCAGTGTGTGGTCTTTCGACCTCGATCAGGTGGTGGCTGATGCGGTTTCACAAGCTCGTGGGCTCGACCTTAGCGGCGACGCTGCTGCTCGCCGGGTGCGGCGGCGGGGACGCGGCAGACGGCGGCTCAGGGGAAAACGCGCTCCCCGGCGCGGCCGAGTTCCTTGCGTCGCCCTGTCCGGAACCGGCCGTGAAACCGGCGAGCGGCGGGAAGCTCGTGTACTGGTCCATGTGGACCGCGGACGAGCCGCAGGGCAAGGTGCTGCAAAAAGCGCTGAAGTGCTTCGGGGACAAGACCGGCGTGAAGGTCGACGTGCAGTGGCTCGGCCGCAAGGCCTACACCCAGAACCTGGTCCCCGCGCTCAACACCGACACCGTGCCCGACCTGTTCGACCAGGACGTCAGCAAGGTCGGCGCGGCGATCATGACGCCGGGCGGCACGCAAAGCCTCGACGACGTCTTCGGCATGAAGATCGGCGAAGGCGACAAGACGGTCAAGGACGTCCTCTCCCCCACCTCGTACGACTTCCCGCAGAACAAGGACCGCGAGGGGCACAGCTTCCTCGTGCCGTACGAGATCCAGTCCAGCGCCTGGTGGTACAACAAGGCCGCGGGCGGCGCGCTCGGCCAGCCGAAGACCATGGACGAGATGGTCGGCCTGTTCGACAAGGCGAAGGCGGACGGCAAGGCGGCGGTCAGCCAGGACGGCGACATCCCGTTCTACAACATGTACTACTTCACCCAGCTGGCCGAACGCTACGTCGGCGCGGGCGGGCTGGCGAAGGCGGCGCAGGACCCGACCGGACGCGCGTGGACCGACGTTCCCGGGTTCCGCGAGGCGGCCGCGCAGACCGCGCGGATCTCGAAGTACTTCATCGACGGCTGGGACGCGGCCAAGTTCCCGCAGATCCAGCAGCGCTGGGCGGACGGCGACGCCCGCTTCCTCTACGTCGGCACCTGGGCTCCCAGCGAAACCCGGGAATACCTCGACAAACAAGGCGCGGGCACGAAGATCGACTACGGCTCGTTCCAGTTCCCGATGCCGCCCGGCGCCACGCACGACACCGTGGAGCAGATGTCGATCGGCTTCGCCGTGCCCAAGAAGGCGAAGAACGCCGACGCGGCCAAGGCGTTCATCGCCTACTTCCTCAACAAGGGCAACCTCGCCGGCATCCCCGCGGTGGCCGACAACCTGGTGCCCCGGCCCGACCTCGCGGTGCCGGACGACCTGAAGCCGGCCAAGGCCGTCCTGGACGACCAGAAGAAGGAGCACGTGCTGCAATACGACGGCATCGACGCGATCGCCGGCGGCAAATGGCAGACCGACGTGTTCGACCCCGCCGACACCGCGCTGCTGAAGGGACAGCTGACCCCGGAGGCGTTCGTGGCGCAGCTCGCGCAGAAGTCCGCCGCCTTCTGGAAGAACCAGCACTGATGGCCACTGTCACGGAGGCGGCCCGGGCCGGGCGGCGGCCCGCGCTCGGGCCGCACCTCAGCCGCAAACGCAAGCTGTTCTGGCCTTTCGCCGCCCCCGCGCTGGCGCTCTACCTGGCGTTCCTGGTGCTGCCGACGATCGCGACCGTGGTGCTCAGCTTCACCAGCTGGTCCGGCGCGGGCGACACGCCTCGGCCGCAGGGCGTCGGGAACTACGTGCGGATGTGGCAGAGCGACTCGTTCCGCTACGCCTTCGGCAACACGCTGATCTACGTGTTCCTCGGCGGCATCGGCACCTTCCTGCTCGCGTTCCTGTTCACCATGGTGCTGCGGGACATGCGCGGCGGGAAGATCGTGCGGGCGATCCTGTTCTTCCCGAACATCGTCGCCCCGGTCGCGCTCGGCATGTTCCTCGGCTTCGTGTTCAAGTACCAGCCGGGCAAACAGGGGCTCGCCAACTACGTGCTGGAGCACCTCGGCGCGGACGCGGCGAAGTTCCTCGCCCCGGAGAACGTGACCGGGGTCGTGACCGCGTCGCTGATCTGGGCCAGTTCCGGCTTCTACATCACCATCCTGATGGCCGCGGTGGACCAGATCCCGCCCTACCTCTACGAGGACGCGGACCTGGGCGGGGCCTCGCCCTGGCAGAAGTTCCGCTCCATCACGCTGCCGCTCACCTGGGACGTGGTGGGCGTGGCCGGGGTGCTGTGGACGATCAACGCGCTCAAGATCTTCGAACTCGTCTTCGTGCTCGCCGGGCCCGGCACCTACGCGCCGCCGAACCGGGCGTGGACGCTCGGCATCTACGTGTTCGACCGGACCTTCGGCTCGAACGGCACGCCGGACTTCGGCGCGGCCTGCGCCTGCGCGGTCGCGATGATCGCGCTCGTCTCGATCCTCGTCGTGCTCCTGCGCCGGCTGATGCGCCGTGACGCCATCCAGTTCTGAAGGAGACCCTGTGACCGTCACGGAAACGCCGCCGCGCGGCAGTACGGCGGGCAAGCCCCGGCGCACCCCGCCGCGCCGGCCCCGCCCGGCTCCCGGCAGCCGCAGGCTCAGCCCGCTGCGGCTGCTCGGCTCAGTGGTCGTGTGGCTGTTCACCGCGGGCAACCTGCTGGTGCTGTACTGGCTGATCACCGCGTCGTTCAAGACCCCGGTCGAGATCTTCACCAAGCCGTTCGCCCTGCCGTACCAATGGTTCCACGTCGGCAAGCCGTTCCGGAATTTCGTCTACGCCTGGAACAACGCGGGATTCGGCGACGCCGTGCTGTCCACAGTGGTCTTGGTCGGGTTGGCGACGGTCGTCACGGTCGCGATCTCCGCGCCGTGCGCCTACGCGCTCACCCGGCTCGGGGTGCGCGGTTCGGGCGTGCTGACCAACGGCGTCGCGATCGGCATGGGGGTGCCGTTCCAGACCGTGATCATCCCGCTGTTCGTCGCGTTCAGCGAAATCCACCTGGACAACCAGTACGGGCTGTTCGTGCTCTACGTGGCGCTGTCGATCCCGTTCACCGTATTCCTGCTGACCGGGTTCTTCCGCTCGCTGCCGGACGAGATCGAAGAGGCCGCGGTGCTCGACGGCGCCTCGCCGGTGCGGGTGTTCGTCTCGGTCGTGCTGCCGATGGCCCGCGGCGGCGTGATCACCGCACTGACGCTCAACGCGATCGGGTTGTGGAACGAAACCCTGCTCGCGATCGTGTTCCTCAAAGACCAGGCCCATTTCACGCTGTCGCGCGCACTGTTCACCTTCTACGGCGCGGCCAGCTACCAGTCCGAGTACGGCGGGCTGATCGCCGGGGTGGCGATCGTCGTGCTCCCGATGCTGCTGCTCTACGTCGTGCTCGCCCGCCGGATCATCACCGGCCTGACCCTCGGCGCCGGAAAGTAGGACTCTGATGGCCACCGTGAGTTTCACCGACACCACCCGCTACTACGCCGGGGTCGAGCGCCCCGCGGTGGACGGGCTCGACCTCGAGGTCGCCGACGGCGAGTTCCTGGTGCTGGTCGGCCCGTCGGGCTGCGGCAAATCGACCACCTTGCGGATGCTCGCCGGGCTGGAGGGCGTGGACGGCGGCTCGATCCACATCGGCGACCGGGACGTCACCGAGCTGCCGCCGAAGGAACGGGACATCGCGATGGTGTTCCAGAACTACGCGCTCTATCCGCACATGACCGTCGCGGAGAACATCGGCTTCCACCTCAAGCTCGCCCGCATGCCGAAGGACGAACGCGAACGCCGGGTCCGCGAGGCCGCGGAGACCCTGGACCTCACCGGCTATCTCGACCGGCGTCCGGCGAAACTGTCCGGCGGGCAGCGGCAGCGGGTGGCGATGGGCCGCGCGATCGTGCGGGAGCCGAGCGTGTTCCTGATGGACGAACCGCTGTCCAATCTGGACGCCAAACTGCGGGTGCAGACCCGCACGCAGATCGCGTCGCTGCAGCGGCGGCTCGGCACCACCACGCTGTACGTCACGCACGACCAGATCGAAGCGATGACCATGGGCGACCGGGTGGCCGTGCTGCGCGACGGCGTGCTGCAGCAGTGCGATTCGCCGGTCGGGCTGTTCGAGCGCCCGCGCAACGTGTTCGTCGCGGGCTTCATCGGCTCCCCCGCGATGAACCTCATCGAGACCACAGTGGACAGTTCCGGCGCGGCGGTGGGCGACGGCACGCTCCCGCTGACCCCGGCGCAGCGGTCCGCGCTGACCGGGCCGGGGATCGTCGTCGGCGTGCGGCCGGAAGGCTGGGACATCGGCGGCGACGGCTACCGCGCGGTCGTCGAAGTGGTGGAGGAACTCGGCAGCGACCAGTACCTCTACTGCCGGACCGGGGACCGGGTGCTGACCGTGCGGACGCCGGGCATGGCGCCGTGGCGGCGCGGCGAGGAGATCTCGCTGGCGCCGCGGACCGGCGCGGCGCACCTGTTCGACGCCGCCACCGGCGAACGGCTTCCGGACGCATGAGCACGATCACCCGCACCGAACTCGTGCTCCCCGCCGCCGCGCTCGGCCCGGAGAACCCGTTGCCGCCGCTGCTCCGGAGCGAACCGGCGGCGTCGGTGGCCAATGCGGACGAACTGCCCGCGGACCTGGCGGCGAACCTGTCCTACGGCCGGCTGGACACGGTGCTGCCGTGCCGGATGCAGGACGGCTACGGCCGCGACCGCACCGAACAGCGGCTGCCCGCGCTGGTGCTGGAGAACGACCTGCTGCGCGCGACCGTCCTTCCCGGACTCGGCGGGCGGCTGCATTCCCTGCTGGACAAGAAAACCGGCCGGGACCTGGTGTACCGCAACCCGGTGTTCCAGCCGGCGAACCTGGCGCTGCGCGACGCGTGGTTCGCCGGCGGCGTCGAATGGAACCTCGGCAGCACCGGGCACACCACGCTGACCTGCGCGCCGATGTTCGCCGCCGAGGCGCCCGGCCCCGGCGGCGAACCGGTGCTGCGGCTGTGGGAATGGGAACGCACCCGCGATCTGCCGTACCAGCTGGATTTCTGGCTGCCCGAAGGATCGCGGCAGCTGTTCGTCGGCGTGCGGATCCGCAATCCGCACGCCCACGACGTGCCGGTGTACTGGTGGTCCAACACCGCGGTGGCACAGACTGCCGGGACCCGCGTGCTCGCCCCGGCCGCGCGAGCCTGGCACTACGGCTACTCCGGGCGGCTGGAACTCGTCGACGTCACCGGCGGCCTGACCTATCCCGCGCGGGCGGAGGCGGCGGCCGACTATTTCTTCGAAGTCGACGGACCGCCGTGGATCGCTGCGGTCGATGCGGCCGGGCACGGGCTCGGACAGGCGTCCACGGCGCGGCTGCGCGGGCGGAAACTCTTCGTGTGGGGCGAATCCGCGGGCGGACGGCGGTGGCAGGAATGGCTCGCGCCGGGAATGGACGGGTACCTCGAAATCCAGGCCGGGCTGGCCCGGACACAGCTCGAACATCTGCGCCTGCCCGCGGGTGCGTCGTGGGACTGGCTCGAAAGCTACGGCCCGGTCGCGGCCGACCCGGAGATCGCGCACGGACCGGACTGGGCCGCCGCGCTCGCCTCGGTCGCAGATGGACTGCCCAGCACGGGCGAACTGGACCGGCGGTGGCGCGAATGGCGCGCGGTCGCGGACGCCGCTCCCGGGGAACTCCTGGCGGCGGGATCCGGTTGGGGTGCGCTGGAAACCCGCCGGATGCTGGCGGAACTGCCCGGCACGCCGTTTCCCGAAAGCAGCCTCGGCGCGGCCCAGCAGCCGTGGCTGGACCTGCTCGACGGCGTGGCGCCCCGGGGCGAACCCGCCGCCGAGCCACCGGACACACTGGTCAACCGCCACTGGGCCGCTCTGCTCGAAGCTTTGCCCGACGAAGGCTGGCTCACCTGGTACCACCGGGGAATCGCGCGCTGGGCGGCAGGCGACCGTGACGGCGCGGCGGCGGCCTGGCGCCGGTCGCTCGAAGCGGAGCCGAACGGCTGGGCGTGGCGCAACCTCGCGGTCGCCCAGGACGATCCGGCGCGCGCCGCGGAGTACTACCGGAAGGCGGTGGACCTGCTGCCGAAACTGGCTCCGCTGGCGCTGGAGGCCGTCGCCGCGCACCTGGCCGCCGGAGATCCCGGCACCGCACGGGAAATGCTCGAACCGTGGCCGGTCGAGGGCCGGTTCGCGTTGCTCCGCGCGCGGACCTCGCTCGCGCTCGGAGATCTCGAAGGGGCCCGCGAGGTGTACGAGCGCGGGTTCGTCGTTCCCGGGATCCGCGAGGGCGAGACGTCGCTGAGCGATGTGTGGCACGCGATCTCCCCTGGCCCGCTGCCCGCCGAATACGACTTCCGGATGAAATCCGGCGGCGGGGGCGGATGAGCGCGACGGGCCAGATGGGTGAACAATGGCGCGGCGGCGGGCACGCAGGCACGGGGACCGGCTCGAAGGGAGCACAAGCCGATGGCTCGGCATGAACGGTTGAGCACACTGTTGGACCTCTTGGCGAAACGGGAGAAACTCGACGTCGAAGAGGTGGCCGCGGAGCTGAACGTCTCCGCCGCCACGATCCGCCGCGATCTGGACCACCTCGCCGAACAGCAGCTGCTCACCCGCACCCACGGCGGAGCCGTCGCGAACGACCTGGCCTACGACCTGCCGCTGCGGTACAAAACCGCCCGCCACGCCCCGGAAAAACAGCGGATCAGCGCGGCGGCCGCGGCGCTGGTGTCCAACGGCATGGTGGTCGGCCTCAACGGCGGCACCACGACCGCGGGCGTGGCCCGGGCACTGGCCATGCGCGCGGACCTGGCCGACGCGCCCGGTCTCACCGTCGTGACCAACGCGCTCAACATCGCCCACGAGCTGGCCGTGCGGCCGAACATGAAGATCGTCGTCACCGGAGGGGTCGCCCGCCCGCAGTCCTTCGAGCTGAGCGGGCCGCTGGCCACCCTGGTGCTCAGCCAGCTCAGCCTGGACCTGCTGTTCCTCGGCGTGGACGCGCTGCACCCTACGGCCGGCGCGTTCGCCTGCCACGAGGGCGAGGCGGACATCAACCGGCTCATGGTGCAGAACGCGGCCCGCGTGGTGGCCGTGGCGGACAGCTCGAAACTCGGCCGCCGCGCCTTCGCCCGCATCTGCGACATCTCCGACATCCACGAAGTCGTGACGGACACCGACGCCGATCCCGACGTCACCGCCGCGCTGAAGGCCGCCGGGATCCCGGTGCAGATCGCCTGACCGCCGGTCCCGGCCCGCCGTCCGCCGTTTCTTTCGCGGACGGCGGTACCAGCGTGCCCGAGTCCATTGAGGACTCCAGGTTTCTCGCGCGCGGCACCCCGGTCTGGCTGTCCACCGCGGGCCTTGACAAAGCCACTGCGCGATGTGCTTACTACTGCAGGTTCGAGTGTCACATTGAGCATATTCACGCAGAATAGGAGGCTCCAGTGCCTCGACGACTCGCGTACGCGGCGGCCGGGCTCATCCTCACCGGTTCCGTCGCGGCTCCCGCCTCGGCGGAACCGCTCTCTTCGATCTCAGTGCCGCGCGGTCCCGATTCCCCCGGCTATCACCTGCGCATCGACACCGCTCGCCTGGGCATCAGCCTTTCGCGCGGCGGCGAACAGTTGCTGCGCACCGCGTCCGACGCATTCACCTTCGACGGCGGCGTAGCGACGCGCGTGCGGTCGGTCTCCCGAGAGGGCGCGACCGTCGTCGCCAAGGCCGACAGCACCGCGGGCCGCCCGGTGACTTTGCGAATCACCCCGCGCCCGGACCGGTTCGAGCTGAAGTGGTCGGTCGACGGGCTCGCCGCTGGACAGCGCGCGACGCACTTCGACCTGACGACGTCCGGCCACTGGTACGGCGGCGGCGAAACCAGCGAAGGGAAAACCCAGCCGTACCCGCTTTCCGCCGGGACAGTGGACGAGCCGGAGTTCTCCCCCGCCAGCTACATGATGCAGGAGCCCTACTTCTTCACCTCGAAATCAGTCGGGCTCTTCGTCCGCACCGCGCAGCCGATGAAGGTCTCGCTGGCCGGCGGTCGCGCCGACCTGGCCGTGACGAACTCCGCGGAATACGCGAGCACGGTTTTCGTGGAGTCGAACCGCCGCGCGGTGTACGACGACTACGTCGGCGAGGTCGGCAAGCCGGCCAAGAGCGACGCGACCGACAGCGAGTACGCGAGTCCTTTGTGGAATTCCTGGGCGCAGTACTACCGCGACATCGACCAGGACAAGGTCCTTTCGTGGGCCCGGGACCTGAAAGCGGCGGGCGTCGCCGGGCACACCGTGCAGCTCGACGACAAATGGGAATCCAACTACGGCAACCTGACCTTCGACCCGAAGACGTTCCCGGACCCGAAGAAGCTGGCCGACGGAATCCACGCCATGGGCCAGAAATTCGGCCTGTGGACCACCTTCTGGATCAACCTGGACTCGGCGAACTACGCCTATGCCCGCGACCACGGCTATCTGGTGCGCGCCAAGGGAAACCCGGCCCAGCCGTGCACGGTGACCTGGTGGAACGGCACCGCGGGCATCATCGACCTCGGCAACCCGCAGGCCCGCGACTGGTACACCGGCAACCTCCGGAAGCTGATGGCGGACTACGGCGTCGACGGCTTCAAATTCGACACCCGTTTCTTCGACGACCGCTGCGCCACCACCGGGAACCTGACCCCGCAGGACTACCAGAAGCTCGGCGCGGACATGACCGACGCGTTCGACCAGCAGGGCGCGGGCATCCGCACGCACTGGGGCAACCAGCGCTACGGTTTCGTGATCCGCGCGGTCGACGCGGACACCACCTGGGACGGTCTGCGCACTTCGCTGCGCCGCGCGTCGGCGATCTCCGCCAACGGCTACCCGTTCGTCGAGACGGACATGATCGGCGGCTCGAACAGCATGCCGCCGCCGTCGCGCGAGGTGCTGGTGCGGTGGGCGCAGGCCGCGTCGCTGATGCCGCTGATGTACGCGTCGACGTCCCCGGTGACGACGGTCGACACGACGACGGGCAAACCGGTCGCCTACCCGGCCGACACCGCGAAGCTGTACGCCGACGCGGTCCGCACCCACGCGAAGCTGGCGGATTACCTGAAAACGCAGGTACAGCGGGCGGTGGCGGACGGCACGCCGATCATGCGGCCGGTGTACTTCGACTTCCCCGCCGACCATCGCTTCGACACCATCGACGACGAGTGGATGCTGGGCCCCGCGCTGCTGGCGGCCCCGATGATCACGGCGGGCACCGCGCGGGACATCGCGTTGCCGCCGGGGCTGTGGTTCGACCCGCACACCAAACGGGTCGAATGGGGCGGCCGGACGTTGCGCGGCTACACGGCTCCGTTGGATACGACGCCGATGTTCGTCCGGGTCGGGGCTCCGGGCTGGGCGGAACTCGCGGCGCGGCTTTGAACCGCTGATCCGCGGCTGTCCTGGCCGGGCGATCGTCCGGCCCGGGCAGCCGCGGTGGTCACCGTGTTCGCCATTCTGATCGCCTGGGGCGCGATCGCTCAGGTACGGCCCGCGTGGATCCCCGGAGCCGCGGCAGGCGGTCTGGCGCCCGTCCCATGCGCTGCGGCGAAGAAGCTCAGCCGCCGAATTGACGACGGAAATCGGCGGCCAGCGTGTCACCGGCCGCGTCGACCGTCCGGACCACTATCGGGTGCAGCACGATCCGGCCGATCGCGCTGGCGAGGGCGGGAACGTGCCGGGCGAACCAGTCGCGGACCCGTTTCATCGCGGTCAGATCCGGGGGGTCCGCGGTGATCGCCTCCTCCAGGTCGTCGAGCTGGGCGCCGCCGGTTTCGGCCGCGTCGGCGGGCAGCGCCGCGCGGATCTCGCCCAGCAGCGCGGCGAGGGTGTCCAGATCGGCTTGGCTGACCGGCCCGGCGGCGTGGTAGTCGCCGGCGGTGGTGACGTTGTCGTTGCCCAGCACCACTTGGCCGGAAAGGTCGTTTCCGACATGGATGGTGATCCGGTCGTGCCCTGGCTCAGTCATCGGGTTTGGCCTTCCTTGCGCGATGGGGATCAGCCGGTGCGGTGGATCGAGTGAGCGGTGATGGCTCCGCCGCTGACGGTGTAGGTGCCGGTGTAGGTCCGCCGGGTGTGGTCGGTCTGCACCGCGGTCAGGTCGACGGTGACCACGTTGC
Source organism: Amycolatopsis sp. NPDC054798 (assembly GCF_053611505.1). Classification (NCBI taxonomy): domain Bacteria; kingdom Bacillati; phylum Actinomycetota; class Actinomycetes; order Pseudonocardiales; family Pseudonocardiaceae; genus Amycolatopsis; species Amycolatopsis sp. NPDC054798. Next base: position 12,091 of record NZ_JBSHAM010000083.1, read on the forward strand.
CCTGAACTGCGACGATCTTCAGCTCGTCGTGGTCGGTCCCGGCGAAACCGGCGACGAACTGGCTGTACGTCTGGTGCAGGTTGTCTCCGCCCAGCGTCCACGCCTGCTGGTAGCGGTGGGCGTTGATCGCGTCGATGTAGCTGCGCACCACAGCGGCCGGCCCGGTCGGCGGCGGTTCCCCGGTGCTCGATGCCGGGCCGGTGGCCGGAGCGGTCGCCGGAGCGGGTTTCGCGTCCGGGTGCAACGCGGTGACGTTGCTGATCATCCGGGAGAGTCCTTGCGGGATAAGGTAATCGAGGCCGGTGAGGGAGCCGACCAGGCTGTTGCGGCCCATTCCCTCCGCCATCGCGTACACGTAGTCGCCGTCGAGCACATAACGCGGATAGGTCAGGCCGTACAGGTCGTAGCTGCTGGCCGTGCGCAGCAACGGGGTCAGGCCGACGGTGAACCCCGGATGCCCCTCGAACGCGGCGTCGCTCAGCGGTGCCCCGTGCTGGCTGTCCAGTTTGCCGCAGCCGGACAGCACCCGGCGCACGCCGGTGAAGAACTCCGACGCGGCGGCGGCCGAGGGAAACTGGTAGATCGCCTGGTCCACGTAGACGGCCTGCTGGCGGTCCGCATCGGTGGCATGGCTGTTCGCGGCGAACGCCGACTCGCCGAAACCGGGCACGAACGTGGCTTTCAGCAGCAGCACCGACCAGTCGGTGCAGCTCATCGCGGCCAGATTGTGCTGGGGCTGTGCCGTGCTCAAGGCCGCGCCGCTGGTCACCTCGCTGCCCGCCGCGACCCCCATGTCGTCGGGGAACGAGGACTGCGGCACCAGCGCGGAAGCCAGCTGGGCACCGGTCAGCTGCGGTGCAGTCGCCACCGCGACCGGCCGCTCGGAGGTCGCAGTGGACGTGGCGGGAGGCAGGAAGGCTTGTACGCCCAGATAACCAGCCCCGCCGACGACCGCCGTCGCCACCCCGGCGACGGCGAGTTTCGTGCCCGCCCCGACCCCGGCCTTCACCCCGAACACCGTGCCCTTGGCTGCCCCCGCAGCGCTTTTCGCGCCGACCGCTGCTGTCTTCGCGGCAGGCGCGGCCACGTGCGCGCTCGCGTGCCCCGCGGCATGCGCAGCCGAGCCGGTGATCGCGTGGGCGTGCTGGGCCACCGTGATCTGGGCCGTCTGGCCGAGTTCATGCCACACCGCCACCGCCGCCCCGATCGCGGCCGCTGCGGCCACCCGTTTTCCGGTCACCAGGCTGCGAATCCCGTCCTCGTGGGTGAGATACGCCAGTATCGACCGGTTTCCGGCGCGCTCGGCGGCGATCTTCCCGCGTCCGAGGATGCGCTCCCACGCGTTCAGCCGCAGCGAACACGCGGCGAACGGAGCAGCCGCCTTGGCCAGCTGTGCGCCCGCCCCGGCTACTCCGGCACCCACAGTGACGTCGATGACCGCACCGATCAATTCGGCGTGCTCGGCTACCAGCTGCGGTGCCAGGTTCGGCGAGGCGAGCCAGGACAGCAGGCCAGTGGCCAGACGTTCCGCGGTCTCCGGCGGGATGGCCGACTCGGACGGGAGCGCGTCGGCGACGCCGGGGGCCATCCGGTAACCGCAGTCGTCCTCCAGCACCAAGCCCCGCGCGGTCAATTCGGCCAACGCCGCGGGCAGCGCAGCCGCGTCACCGACGAGCCAGGGCATGACCTCCGGCGAGAGCACTGGCGTCCCGGGCAGGTTCAGCAACGCCATCGCCTCCCTCGCGGGTCCACTCAGGACTGTCAGCACCCGGGGCAGCAACTCCTCCAGGCTCGCGGCCCGCGCCAGCACCGCCTCGCCGTCGGCTCCGGCAGAGACCGCGCGCAGCAGCAACAGCGGCAGACCGTCGCTGGCCTGCCACAACTCCGCCGCGGCGGCCTGTTCCTCGGCCCGCAACGGCCGTCCCAGCGCAGTGGCCAGCAGGGTGCGCGCGGACTCCTCGGTCAGACCAGTCACCGGGAGCGCCATGCCGTCGTTCCACACGCTGCGCTCGGTGGCCGTGCACACCACCGTCGCCTCGGGCATCCCGTCCAGCAGCACGGCCCGCTCGTCGGCAGACCGATCGAGATCGTCGACCAGCAGCAGCAACGGCACTTCGGTCATCAGGCGGCGAAGTTCCGCCGGGGACGGGCGGTAACCAGGAGCCTCGTAACAGGCCTCGAACACCTCCTGCAGCAAATCCGCGACCTCCCGCCCGCGGGCAGGCAGGAAGACCACGTCCGCACGATCGCCGGCCAGTTCTCGGGCGGCATGGCGCAGCAGCGTGCTCTTGCCCGCGCCGGGCACCCCGTACAGCTGCACCAGATCGTGTTCGGCGACCGCGGCGCGCACTGCGGCCAAATCCCGCTCCCGGCCCACCGGCGGGACCGCCCTCCGCGGCAGCAGCCGCGCACCGGGCCGCCGCTCCGGCCGCGGCTGCTGGCCCGGCGGGACGACGGTGACCACTGACTGCTCGGCGTAGACGGTGATGTTGTGGTCGCCGACCACCAGCTGCCCGCGGAAATCCCCGGCAACCTCGACGTGAGTGCCTGAGTCGACCACCCGTCCTCCCTACCGCTCCCCAGCCCTCGACCGGCTCGCACACGAATGGGTCGCCGCCCGTGCGGCGGCGTTACAGAGCTAGACCAACCGGATGAAGATCCGTCGCCTTGCTGGGCCGAAGAGAGGAACGCGCCTCGCGCCGTGAGCACCGGGATTTCGTTGCGGTGGCCCGAGATGTCTTCCCGCGTCGGGCCGACCGCAGGTTTCACTGCCGAGGAGAATCGGCTGAGGTTTTCCCAGCTGCGCTGGATGGTGGTGCGCCGGTCCCCACCGCCGCGCGACCGCGAACGCCGACTTCCGGGCAAGTCCCGGATCGCGACGCCGATTCACAGATTCTCGAGGTGCGTTTCGAATGTAACGACCAGTTCGATCTGCAGCCGCAGCGACTCTTTCGGCGACGCGCGAAGGATCGCACGTAATCGGGACGAGACGTCGTAGGGAACAGTGAGATCGTCCCGTCGAAGCACCGCCTGCATCTTGGGGCGGACATGCTGCCAAAGCGAGGCGTAATGGGCCCTGACCGGCGTCGGCACACGGTAGCGCGCATGAATATCGACGACGCTCGCGGCGAGGCGGGCGACGACGCCCTCGGGGTCGTGGAGGACGACGCCGTCGAGAAACGCGTAACCCCAGGACTCGTCGCCGACTCGATTACCGCGAGAAGGTCGGAATCAGGCCGTGCGGTGCCGCGGGCCACCGAACCGCCCAGCAGCACGCCGCGCAGGTCAGGATCGGCTTTGAGTTCGACGACCAGTGCTTCGAGGACGCTGCGATGCGCGAGCGTAGGAAACCGGATGTTCGGCACGACTCTCCTGGAGCACAAGGAAATCAGCTCCAGCCGTCAGGATTCGACCCCGTCTCGTAGTCGACGGGACTGACGTGCTCCCATTCTTTTCCCGTCGAACTCTCGTAGGCGTGTTGTGCGACGTAGAGCAGGAATTCCGCTTCCGGCCCGCCGTCCCCGGTGTACCGGCGGAATTTCTCCGGGTCTTCGAGAACCGAGCGGTAGGCCCGCTCCCCCGCCAGCACCACCGCTGCCCGGCAGTAAAGGAAGGAATCGTCGGACAGGGGCAGCCCGGTGGCGGCGGACGGCGTCGCGGCGAGTTCGGACCGGTCCAGGTCGTACAGAAGCCGGGCGAGGATGTCCTCGAAGCGCTTGATCTCCGCCTCGCCGCGCTTGCCGAGTTCCTCTTCCAACGGAGCGAAAGCGGCCTGATCCCGCGCCGGAGGGTCCCGCCGCACCAGGGAGACGAGCGTCCAGAACTCGCGGTCGTCCATCAGGGCCCGTCCTTGTCGCGGCGTCCGGTCCGGCAGGGCTTGCCGACCCGGTGATCGAACTCGGCCAAGGTAAGGCTTGCCCGTCCGTTTGTCGACGAACGGGCTGACGCCACGGACCGGCACGACGCGCTAAGTCCCGTCAGGGGCACGCGAGTCCGCGCTCCCGGGCTGAACTCTGGCGGGTAAATCCGGCAACCCGACAGGAGGAGCCGATCCAGGGGTCACGGCCTCGATGCTCGTGCGCGGGCCGGGGATCGTCGGAGGAACTGCACACCAGAGACTGCGAGTCAAGCTCGCGCTGGCAGTGGCACCGATCGTGTTCAGCAGCACGTCGTCGGTGGCGCTGACCCGGCCGGCGTCCAGCACGTACTGCACCGCTTCGATCCCGATCGAGACGAGCGCCGCGGCCGCCGCTACGCGTGCGACTGACTGCAGCCTGGGCGACCGCACCGAGACCAGCGCCGCGAGCGGGGCCAGCAGAACCAGGTTGCCCGCGATCTGCCAGCCCGCGTCTTCCCCCAGATTGGCGATGTCCTGGCCCGGAAGCAGATGCAGGGTGCGGCCTTCGGCGTTTCCCACGGGCGCGGTGACCAGGACGGCGACCAGCCCGCAGCAGAGCAGGATCGCGGTGTCGATCGCGGCGGTGAACGTCGCGATCGGGACCGGCAGGCGCCGGCTCCGGCGCACCGCCAGCACGACCCACAGGATCTGCGACAGCGGCAACGCAACGACCGTCACCGGAATGATGCGTGCGACCACCGAGTCCATCCCGCACCTCTCCCCTGGGCACCCCTGGCAAGATCACCTTCGCATCGGTCGGGAAGAGTGTCTTGTCGTCGCGATCACCCGACCCGGTGGGGGCCGCGCCCCGGCCGTGGCGCCGAATGCCGTGTCTTGCAGCGGTTTGAGCCAGCCGAGGACTCGGTGACCGGTTAACGCAGTTACGCCGGTCGTGTAGTCGAAATGACCCGAGCTCAGCGCGGTCCCGTCCGCTGCCGCTCACCCGAAGCCAGGCACCCGCCGATCAACACGACCCGCGGATCACCGTGCCGCGGTGGCCAGCTCGCCGCGCGAGGCGACCTTGAGTTTCCGCAGCACGCTGGCGACATGCTGTTCCACCGTGCGCCGGGACAGGAACAGCACCTCGGCGATCTCCCGGTTGGTGTGCCCGTCCGCGAGAAGCCGGGCGACGTCCTGTTCCCGCGGGGAAAGCTCGTTGCCGTAGCCGCGTCTTCCGCGCCTCGACGGGGCCACCGCGCCGGTCGCGCGGTGGGTGTGGCGGCAGCGGGCGGCCGCCCGGGTCGCGCCGAGCCGGGCGAACTCCTCCGCCAGGTCGGGGAACGACTCGGCGGCACCCGGTTCGCCCGTCGCAAGCCTGCTTCGCGCGAGCTGTTCCCTGGCCAGTGCTGCCGGATACGGCGCGGGCAGCCGGTCGTAGCCTTCGCTCGCTTCGTGGAAGAACTTCACTGCGTGCGCGTGGTCGCCATGATGTGCGGAAAGGAGGCCGTGACATACCAGCAGCGCGACGGCGGCGAGGGGTGCGTCGAGGTGGCGCACCTCCTGTTCGGCCTCGTCGGCCAGCGCGGCGGCGGCCCCGGTGCGCCCGACGCGGCAGTACGCCTCGACGGCGACCGGCAGCAGCTCGCCCGACCAGGCCCAGATCCCCTTGGCGCGCAGCAATTCCAGTCCGCGGTCCGCGCGCGCCGCGGCTGCCTCGTGCTCGGAGTGCGACAGCAGCATGCTCGCGATCCCAGTGTGCGCGGCGAGCACCACGGGGGTCACCGCGTTCTCCGGTTCGTCGGGGCCGACCGCCGCGAAATGGGCGGCGGCCCGGTCCCGTTCGCCGCGGGCGGTCGCCAGCAGCCCGAGCACGAGGGAAAGCTCCCCGCTCATCGGCAGCAGCTCCCGGTGCTCCGCCAGCAGCGCGCGGGCCTTGTCCTCGAGCCCGTCCCACCTTCCGGTGAGCCAGTCGGCGTGCACGCCGGTGGAGCGCGCGATGCCGATCAGGTACGGCGCGCCGCAGTCCGACGCGAGTTCGATCGCGCTGCGCACCATGCTGCCCGCGCGCCGGTAATGGCCGATCCACGCGCACGCGTCGGCGACATTTGCGTGCAGCCGGGCCAGCTGGCGTTGCTGTTCGGCCGACGAGACCGCAGGCGAGACGGCGTCCATCGCCGCCAGCGCGTCCGGGTCGCCGATCTGGAGCCGGGAAGGAAGGCTGTTCGCCAGCAGCGTCAGCACGAGGGTACGATCGGTCGTGTTCGCGACGGCCTCGTCCGCCCGGTCGAGCCAGCGCAGGTGCTCGGCGACCGGCGTGGCCCCGAACCACGGCTGGCCCAGCACCGCGATGCCGCGGCCGGCGAGATCGGGCCGGTGGCCGAGATCGTGCACGGCGAGCTCGATCTGGGTGCGCGCCGCCTCGATGCTGCCCGCCTGGCGGATCAGCAGCAGGCCGCGGCTGAGCCGGATCTGCCCGCGGTGGGTGCGGGAAAGCCGGTCGTCGGACAGCAGCCGCTCCAGCGCGCTCGCCACTTCGTGCTGGGCGGTGCCGTAATTGGCCAGTTCGCTCAGCTTCACCGCCATCCGGTCCACATCGGACGAATCGAGTCCCGGTTCCGACAGCAGGGTGCACAGCAGTTCGGTCGCGGTCGCGAGATCGCCGGCCGACGTGGCGGCGTCGGCGGCCGCCTCGGCGTAGTGCCGCGCGTCGGCGAGCGCGCCTGCCTTCCTGCTGTGGTGGGCCAGCTGCGTCAACGGCGCGGGATTCTGGCGGCAGAGCAGGGAAACCGCTCGCTTGTGCAGCTCTTGCCGATCGGGGCCCGGGATAGTGCCGTACACCGCCTGTCGCGCGAGCGCGTGCCGGAAGCCGTAGTGAAAGTCCGCCAGTTCGACCAGCGCGTGCCGTTCGAGAGCGAGCACGAGGGCCTTCCTGGCTCGCTGTGGCGGCAGCCCGGCCAACGCACCGAGGAGTTGCGCGGACGCGGGCACGCCGAGCACCGCGGCAGTCTCGGTAATTCGTCTCGCGGGCACGGGAAGACCGGAGAGTCGTTCGAGCACGGCTTCGCGCAGCCGCGTGGGCACGCCGACGCCGTCGAGGATACGGCGCACAGTCAGGCGATCGGCGTGCGCGGCGGTCTGCGCGTCCAGCGTGCGCACCATTTCCTCGATGACGAATGGAATTCCGGAGGTGCGCTCGTGCACCAGCGCGGCGAACTCCGCGGACACAGTTTCGCCGAGCAGTTCGCTTGCGAGCAGCCGGGTCCCCTCGACGTCGAGGGGCCGCAACTCCAGCAGCAGGTTCGTCACGCCGGCCGCGGGCCGGAAGGCGCTGCCGAGCGCGACTCCGCCTGGTGCCTCCTCCCGGCGGTAGGTGAGCAGCAGACTGGTGTCCCGCGGCGGTTCGGCCGTGAGAAACCGCAGGAGCCGACGCGATCCGTCGTCACACCAATGCACGTCTTCGACGACCAGCAGCACCGGCCCGAGCGCGTCGAGCACCTCGCGGACCGCTCGGAAGAGCCGGTGCTGGTCGGCACGGCGGTCGCCGAGCGAGGGCGGGGCCTCGGGAAGGTGCGCACCGAGTTCGGGCAGGTACGGGCGGAGCGCCCCGGCGACGCTGGTGAGCGGCCGTGCGTCGGGCAGGTGCCGGCCGGCGTCGCGCAGCGCTTCGAGCACCGCGCCGTACGGGAACGGCTCGCGCATCGCCTGCCCGCACCCGGCGAGGACCCGGCGGCCGGTCAGCTCGCGGCACCGGAGCGATTCCGCGACCAGCCGGGTCTTCCCGACGCCCGCCTCGCCCTCGACCAGCACGACCGACGGCGGCCGGGTGCTGGCCGCCACGAGCGAGCGCAGCTCCTCGGCGCGGCCGACGAGCGCGGCGGCCCCCGCGGCGGCGTCGTTGCGCACCATGGCCTCCCGATTCCGGAAAAAGCCGCACAGCACCCAAACCATCCTTCTCGTGAACGGAGTTTAGGTCGCGGCGGATGCTCACGGAACCCGCACGGCCGGTTACCGGACTTTCGTAGGACGGCAGCGCGGCGGGCAATAGTTACGTAGTCCTACGGACCGCAGCCTCGCTTGTTCGGACCCGGCGTCCCGCCGAAGAGTGGTGCTTCTGTGGCTCTCCGTCACAGGCAACCGACGAGTTTCGGGGTGAGTTCCAGATGCGCAGGAAGGCAACTACGGCACTGGCGCTCGCCGTGTTCGGCGCGACGGCGCTGGGCACGGCGGGCGTGGCACAGGCGGCCGAGGGCACTGTGGTGCCGGCCAGACAGCACTACGGCGACCAGTACATCGTGGCCCTCAAGGACGCTTACAGCGGGCAGTCCTCGGCGGCTTCGCTCACGCAGCGTTACGGCGGCGAAGTCCGCTCCACGTACTCGGCCGCCATGCACGGGTTCTCCGTGCGCGGGATGACCGAACAGCAGGCGCGCCGGCTCGCCGCCGATCCGGCCGTGCGCACCGTCTATGAGGACGGCACGGCCAAGGTCGCCGACACTCAGCAGAACGCGACCTGGGGCCTCGACCGGATCGACCAGAAGAGCCTGCCGCTCGACCACAGCTACACCTACCCCAACACCGGCGAAGGCGTCACCGCCTACGACCTCGACACCGGGATCAAGCCGGACAACCCGGAGTACGAAGGACGCGCGAGCGTCGGCAAGGACTTCGTCGGCGGCAACGGCATCGACTGCAACGGGCACGGTTCGCACACCGCGGGCACCATCGGCAGCAAGTCCTACGGCGTGGCGAAGAAGGTCAAGATCGTCGCGCTCAAGGTGCTCGGCAACGACTGTTCCGGCAACGGCCCGGACTCCGCCGCGGTCGACGCGATGGAGTGGGTCACCGCGAACGCGGCCAAACCCGCCGTGGCGAACATGAGCCTGACCATGGACCAGGTCGGGGTCGGAGACGACGCGATCAAGAAGTCCATCGCTTCCGGCGTGGTCTACTCCGTCGCCGCCGGGAACTCCTCGGCCGACGCGTGCAACACCAGCCCGGCACGCGTGCCGGAGGCGATCACGGTGAACGCCTCCGACGAGAACGACAACCGGGCGTCGTTCTCGAACTACGGCTCCTGCACCGACATTTTCGCGCCGGGCAACAACATCACGTCCCTCGGGCTGTCGAACGGCAGCTCCGCGAACATGAGCGGGACGTCGATGGCCACGCCGCACGTCACCGGCGCGGCGGCGCTCTATCTCGCCGCGAACCCGGGCGCCACCGCGCAGCAGGCGCGCGACGCCCTGGTGGCCGGGGCGGTCGACGGCGTGATCAAGAACCCGGGCAGCGGTTCGCCGAACAAGCTGCTGAACGTCTCCTTCATCGGCGGCACCGGGCCCGCTCCGAAGTGCGGCGTCAAGTCGAACACCGCTCCGGTGGCCATTCCGGACGCCGGCGACGCGGTGACCAGTTCGGTGACCCAGGACAGCTGCGACGGCAAGGCCTCGGCGACTCTTCCGGTGAAGGTCGACATCGCCCACACCTACACCGCGGACCTCGCGGTGGACCTCGTCGGCCCGAGCGGGAAGGTGTACTCGCTGCGCAAGGCCGGCGGGGTCGGCGAAGCGACCGGCGTGCACACCTCCTACACCGTGGACGCCTCCGCCGAATCGGCGAACGGCACCTGGAAGCTGAGTGTCAAGGACGTCAACCGGTTCGACACCGGTTCGATCGAAGGATTCTCGATCACCTTCTGACCCGGGGAGGAGGAAACGGTGCGCCGCGGTCCTGACGGC
>NZ_JBSHAM010000083.1:21673-35948 GCF_053611505.1 Amycolatopsis sp. NPDC054798
CACCGGGCCGCGCGGGTCCCGGCCGGCGCCGCCCCACCGCGCTGTCACCGGACAGTGAGGGTGTAGGTGGCGCTGCCGCTCTTGCCGTTCGAGTCGGCGGCGGTGACGGTGATCGGGTAGGTGCCCGTCTGGAACGGTGCGAACACCTGCATCGTCGAGCTGCCGCCGGAGGAAATGGTCTGCGGGTTGAAGAACGGCGCGATCGGCAGCCCGGAACCGGACGCCGACAGCTTGAGCGAGCCCGTCCCGCCGGTCGCCGACACGGTCACGCTGGTGAACGAGCCCGCTCCGGCCGAGCCGCTTCCGGGCGTCACCGTCACCTTGACGTCGCCGGTCGGGGTGCCCTTGCCGACGGTCAGCGTGAGCTTCGCGGTGGCGGTGTCCGCGGCGCCCTTGCCGGAAATCGTGATCGGGTAAGTGCCTTCGGGCGTGCTGGCCGCGGTTTCGACGGTCAGCTTGGCGGTGTCGCCGGACGTGATTTTGGCGGGCTGGAAGGTCGCTTTCGCACCCTCGGGCAATCCGGAGGCGGTGAGATCGACGTTCTCGGCGCCGTTCTTGCCCGCCTTGCTGGTGACCGTCGTCGAGATATACTTGCCCGGCTCGACCTGAACCGAACCGGGGCTGACGCCGAGGGAGAAGCTGTCGTTGCCGACGTTCCCGATCTGCTCGGCGACCCAGTCGCCCATGTCGTTGTTGAGCCGGCCGTAGACGCTGTACCACTTGAAGTCGCTTCGGCTCCACGACGCGACGCCGACCACCTTGCCGTCCACGATCAGCGGACCGCCGCTGTCGCCGGGGAGGATCGTCGGGTCGCCGTTGGAATAGCCGGCGCAGATCATCGTGGCGTCCTGGAACCCGGCGCCGACTCCCTGGCAGTTCGAGCCCTCGCGGATCGGCAGGGTGGCCTTGTCGACCGTGACGTCCCGCGAGTCGTCGTTGAAGTCCTTCTTGCCGTAACCGACGCCGACGCCGTTCTTGCCGGGCTTGTTGAGCTCGGTGTCCGCGGAGGTGGCCACCTTGGCGTACTGGCCGTTCGGCACCGGGATGTCCGCGTCGGTGGTGACGACCGCGACGTCGTAGCCCTGGTCGAAGTTCACGTATTTGGGGTGGGTGTCGTAGCTGACGACGCCGACCCGGGTGCCGCCGCCCGCGTTCAGGTCGTCGAGGCCGTACAGGAAGGTCTTCTTGCCCTCGGCGGCCTTGCAGTGCGCCGCGATGAGAATCTTGCGCGGCGCGACGACCGAACCGGTGCAGGTCTGGCCCTGCGGACGCGAGCCGCCCTCGCGCAGGCCGGCGATGATGAACGGGAACTCCGCGACCGAACTGTCCTGCCCGTGGTAGAACTGCGGGCGCATGGCGGGCGGGATGTGCACGTCGCCGGTCGGGGCCACGGCGGCGGTGTTCGGAGCCGGGGCCGCGTGGGCCGTGCCGTCGAGCAGCGGCGCGGACAGGACGGCCAGTCCGGTGGCCAGCAAGCCCAGTATCCGGTGGGTTCTCTTCACAGCGGTTTCCTTTCCTAGGACTGGAAAGTCACCTTCCGGTGCCCGGCTGGGCGGCAGCAATCGGGGAATCGGGCCGTAGGGGTACGGATCTATCTCCGCGCGCTCACCAGGATGCGGTGCGGCGTTCGCTGATTCGCGGGCCTTCGCCCCAGTCCCGTTGCGCCCGCCGACCCCGGCTCAGTGCTCCGGGGTCGGCGGACGCGCGCCGGTGAGCCCGGCGGCCTTGCGGCAACTGGCGATCAGGCCGAAGGCAGCCGGAATTTCTCAGTGCCTCGTTCGGCTTTCACCACAGCCGCCGAGCCGACGCGGAGCCGGGTCATCCCTCGAGCTGGGCTTGGAAGATCGCCCGGTTGAAGTAGGCGCGCGCTTCGCGGATGAGGCCGTCGCGGTCGAGGTCGTAGATGTTGATTCCGGACCAGTTCACCGGGGTCCCGGCGGTGCTGACGGCCGCGCCGCTCCAGGCGACGGCGACCGCGTCGCCGACGGTGTGGACCTCGCGCGGAGTCAGGCCAAGGAACGGGTGGAAGTTCGGCAGCACCGAGGCGATGAACTCGCGGATCGCGGCGCGGCCGACGATCGGCGGCTGGCCGACCGGGTCGTGAAAGACGCCGTCGGCGGCGAACGCACCGGCCCAGGCATCGGCGTCGCCGGACTGGGAAGCGGTGAAGAACTGCGTCACAGCGGCGGGCATCGCGGGCATGGTCATGAGTGATCTCCTATTTCTTTACGGGTTGGATGGCGGGGCTTGGGGAAGGTGCCGGTGCTCAGACCGGCAGGGTTTCGCGGCGTGCCCGGTCGTAGCGGCGGGCGAACGGCAGCACCGCCAGCCCGGCGACCGCGAGGACGGCTTGCAATGCGCAGACCCCGGGCCAGCCGAACGCGCCGTAGCACGCTCCGGCCAGCGCGGCGCAGATCGCGCCGCTGAGGAAGACCGCGACCATGTACACAGTGTTGGCGCGGCTGCGCGCGTCGGGCAGGTAGGCGAAAATGCGCGCCTGATTGGCGATCTGGCTCCACTGCACCGCGACGTTGACCGCGACGATCGCCACGATCATGAACGCGAGACCGGTCCGGCCGAGCGCGTAGGCCAGCGCCGAAACCAGAGTCAGCGCCAAGGCCGCGGTGATGATCGGGAGCGGGCCGCGCCGGTCGATGAACCGTCCGGCCCAGGGCGCGACGAACGCGCCCGCCAGCCCCAGCACCCCGAACAGGCCGGCGGTCGCGGTGCTGAAGCGATAGGGGTCGTGGGTGAGCACCAGGACCAGTGAGGTCCAGGTGGCGTTGTAAGCGCCGAACAGGCTCGCGTGCAGCAGACACGAGTGCCGCAGCGCGGGTTCGCCGCGCAGCAGGCGCGGCAGCGACACGAGCAACTGCCCGTACCCGATGCCGGTCGTGCGGGCGGGCTCGCGCGGCACCAGCGCGACGGTCAGCAGTCCCGAAGCCGCGGTCAGCACCGCCGCGAGCACGTAGACCGCGCGCCAGCCGAATATCTCGCCGACCGCGCCGCCGACCACGCGGGAGCCGACGATCCCGGCCATCAACCCGATCTGGACCCCGGCCACGACCGACGCGCGCCGGTCCGGCGGCGCGAGTTCGGCGGCCAAGGGCACCAGCACCTGCGGGACCACGGTGAACCCGCCCACCAGCGCGGCGGCGGCCGCCACCGTCGACAGGCCCGGCGAGAGAGCTCCGAGCAGCAGCGCGAGCACGGTCGCGGCCAGCATCGCCGTCAGCAACGGCCGCCGGCGCCGGACGTCCCCGAGCGGCACCAGGAACAGGATCCCGGCCGCATAACCGAACTGCGCGCACGTCACCACCAAGCCCGCGGACGACGGCGCGACGCCGAGATCCCGGGCGAACAGCGCGAGCAGCGGTTGTGCCAGATAGACATTCGCCACGGTCACCCCGCTGCAGATCGCCATCACCGCGAACAGCAGCGGGCGAACCGGCGAACCGGGGCCGGCGGGCGAAAGCGGTCTCGGCGGTTTCCCCGTCGTGGGCATCGGCGTCTCCAGATCGATCGAACTAGTTAGTTCGGATCGTAGGAGCGCGCGGCGTCCGGTGTCAAACGAACCGGTTCGTTACACTGGCGGACGTGGCATACGACTCAGCGGCAACCAAGGAACGCATCCTCGCCGCGGCGGCGGCCGAATTCGCCGCCTACGGCGTCGCCGGCGCCCGCGTGGACCGCATCGCCGCGACCGCCAAGGCCAACAAGCGCGCCATCTACGACTACTTCGGCGACAAGAAAGCACTGTTCGCCGCGGTGCTGGAGAAGCTGATGGCCGAACTCGCCGAAGCCGTCCCGCCCGGCGAGGGCGCCGATCTAGGCTCCTATGCCGGTGCGTTGTTCGACTACCACCGCGCCCACCCCGAAGCGTTGCGGCTGCTGCTGTGGGAAGCACTCGAAATGGGCGACGAGCCCGTGCCCGACGAAACTGCTCGGACTCAGCACTACCTGGACAAGGTCACCGCGGCAGAAGCCGCCATGACCCCCGGCTCCAGCGACCCGCGGGCGCTGCTGTTCTTCACGCTGGGTCTGGTCGGATGGAGCTTGGCGATGCCGCAACTGCGGCGCATGGTCCTCGGCGGCGGCTACACGCTCGACCAGCTCCGCACCGCCGTGTCCTCGGCGGCCCAGACCCTCGCCACCGCGCCCCGCGAATCGGACGAGTAGACGACGTCCAGTGCGACGCTCCGGCTGAAGCAGCTCGCGCCGGGTCAGTCGTCGTCCTCGTCTTCCTCCGGAGTCGGGTCGCCGATCCTCTCGAAGCCGAGCCACAAAGCCTGGACAGGGAACTCGTCCTTCTCCCCCGCGACCCGCACGCGGTAGATCCCGGGCCCGGCAGGAAGCGTGTACGGACCGAGTGCGCCGCAAGTGATCTGGCTGATGAGCACGTCGTCGACGGGCAGTTCGATCGTCACACAGCCGAGTTCGGTCAGGCCCGCGCGCTCGCTGGCGGTCCCGAAATGGAGAGTGACCGGGCTGGTGCCCTCGCCGGTGCGCAGATAGGCCGCGAACTCGGTCGCCACCACGAGCGCGGAGGGATCGGCCGACGCCGGGAAGTCGAGCACCTCGTACTGGCTGCCGAAGACGCCGATCATCCCGTAATCAGGCCAGACCTCGAGCGATGCGGGGAGTGCTGTCACAGGAAGCATTGTGCCGTGCGCCCGGGGCTCAAAGCTCGTGCACCACGGTGTCGCCGGTGGTGACCAGCAGCGCGCTCCAAGCCGCGGCCGGGCTGATGTTGAGCAGGACCGCGCGTCCGCCGAACTCGCCGCTTTCGCGGGCGCACGAAAGGTTGAAGAACACGTCGTTGGGCCCGAGGTGGCCGTAGCGGGCCAGGTTGTCGAAGCACGCTTTCGCGATGGGGACGCCGATCGCCTCCGACCAGTTGCGGAACGCGGCCGTCGAGAGGTTTTGCGTGAGGTAGCACGGAATCTCGTCGACGGTCAGGCCGTTGCGAGCGAGGAGGCGGGCGACGAGGTCGCGCAGCCGGTTGCGGGTCTCCACGGCCAGCCGGAAGGCGTAGGCCGCCGGATCGGTGCATTCCTCCCGCCAATCCGCGAACTTCTCGTCGCGGTACTCGACGCGGAAGAGATCCGCGTAGGTGCCGTTCGTCTCCAGCAGGATGTCCCGGATCCGGACGGCTCCCCGGCGACGCAGCAGCAGCGCACCTCCGCTGTCGCCGTTGACCGTGACCGGGTGCCGGTAGCGCCCGGGCACCGCAGGCTTGCTTCCGTGCAGCACCAGCACGTTCGCCAGATCCGGGTCGGCGCGCAGCAAGCCGCTCGCGGCCAGCAGGGCCGGGGTGAGCGAGGCGCAGCCCAGGCCGCCGACCGAAAACGCCATCGCCCGGCCGGCGCCGAGCATCGCCTGCAGCCGGGTGGCTTCCGAACTGACCAGCGTCTGCGGGGCCCGCGGCTCCACTGTCAGGACAACGTCGACGTCGTCGGCGTCGAGGCCGGCGGCGGCCAGCGCGCGACGGCCCGCCCGGGCGGCCAGTTCGGCCGCGGTGAGCGTGTCGTCGGCGGGCACCCGGTCGATGCCCAGCGCGGCGCAGGTCGCGCGTTCGGCGTCGGAAAGCCCGGCCAGTTCGGGTAATTCGGCAACGGCGACGGAGGTGTCCGGCAGATACCACGCCGAGGCGGCCAGCGCGATCATGCGCCGGGGAGTTCGGCGAAGGCGCCCAGGATTTCGTCGGCGAGGGCGTTCAGCCGGTCCTCCCCGATCCCGCCGGCCACGCCCAGCCGCAGCGCGCCGTCCCGCACCGCGCTCGTCACGACCAGCGGGAACCACGACGCCACCGCGCGTTTCAGGTTCACCGACAGGTCCCAGCGGGTCTTCAGCAAGCGGACGCCGGAGTCGAACGCCGAGGTGTCGCTGGGCCCGTGCAGCACGAGGACCTCCGGCTCGGGCAGGGCCCGCAGCCGCGCGGTCCCGGGCGAGTCCGGCGCGAGGTGGCGCAGCATCCCGTAGCCGACGCCGTCGTTCGGCACCGACCGCACGCGGTCGGTGATCTCCGCCAAGCACTCTCGGGCAGTGGTGCCGGGCGCGACCGGCAGCACCAGCGGATGCAGGGTGGTGAACCAGCCCACCGACGGGCCGCGGCCGGCCATCCGGAACGGGTTGGGCGTGGCCTCCCCCTCGGTCATCACGTACGCGCACGGCGCGTCCTGCCATCGGGCCAGGCCGCACGACACCGCGCACAGCGCCGCTTCCCTGCCCTGCGCGCCGCCAGCGGACAGCAGGGTCGTGACCTCGGCGTCGTCGAGCGTGCGGGCGGCGACGCCGTCGCCGGGCGAGCCGCCGATCGTCCCGGCCGCAGCGGCTGCCCGCAGGGTCGCCGTCCAGTAGGTCAATTCCGCGGCGAGTTCGTCCGAGGTCGCCATGGCGCGCAAATGCTCGGCCCATTCGCGCCAGCGCGGCGGCCGCGCGGCCACGGCCGGGGTGCGTCCGGCCGCGAGGTCGCCGAGCAGGACGTCGAGGTCGTCGAGAACGACCACAGTGGACATGTTGTCGAAGACGAAGTGGTTGACCAGCAACACGAGCAGGCTGCCCCGCGCGCGGCCGCGGTCGTAGTGGCGGACTCGCAGCAGCGGCCCGCGCGAGGGGTCCATCTCCGCTTTCATCGCCAGGCAGTCGTCCGCGACGATCGCCAGTTCCTCCTCGTCTCCCAGCGGCGGCAGCGCTTTCGTGTCGAACACGTCCGCCGCGGTCACGTTCGCGATCTCGAGCCGGGTGCCCAGTTCGTTGCGCCGCAACCGGTAGCGCAGCGGTTCGTGCAGGGCCAGCAGGTGCCCGATCGCCGCCCGGATCGCGGCCGCGCCGAGTCCGGGCGTGGTCTCCACGGTGTGCACGTCGACGAAATCCCCGGCGTAGTCGGGCATCCGGCTCAGGAAGTCGAGCATGATCGGCGTCGGCGGGATCGCCAGTGCGGGTTCCTGCGGGGCCGGAACCGGCGTGCCGGACCGCACCGGTGCCGCGGCGGGACTGTCGACGACCGCGGCTCGCGCCAGTTCGGCGAGCGTGCGGCACTGCAGCAGCTGCTGCGGAGTGAAGTGCACGCCTTCCTTCGCCGCCCGCGCGGCCACCCGGACGCCGAGGACCGAATCGCCGCCGAGGTCGAAGAAGTTGTCCTTCGGCGCGACCGGGCCGCAGCTCAGCAGATCCGCGCAGAGCGCGGTGAGGACGTGTTCGGCGTGGCTGATCGGTTCGTTGTCCGCAAGGGAAGATTCAGTCATGGTCGGCTCACTGCTCCGGTGGGTGGGGTTCGGCTCGCCCGCGACGGCCGGGAGTTCGCCGAGCGGGCGCTCGGGTTCGCGCAGCACGGCGTCGAGCAGCGCGGGCAGGAACCGGGCGAGCGCGTCCGCCGTCTCGCGGTCGAACAGCGCCGTCGCGTACTCGAAGTAGCCGTCCATCGGCCCGTCCTGCTGGTCGATGACGCCGACGGTCAGGTCGAATTTGGCGGTGCCCGGCGCGATCCCGGCGACCGTGCCGCGGTCGGAGAACCGCGCGCAGCCGAGACCGCCCAGTTCGGCGGTGTCCTGCGGGACGTTCTGGTAGGTGTAGGCCACGTCGAACAGCGGCTGGCGGCCGGGCTCGCGCGGTCCGCACACCGCCGACACGATCTTCTCCAGCGGGATTTCCTCGTGGTCGAGCACCTGCGCGACGGTGTCCGCGCAGCGCCGGACCAGACCGGTGAACGACAGGGACTCCTCGACCCGGGTGCGGAACGGCGGCAGGTTGTTGAAGTACCCCATGAGGTCGTGCGTCGCCGGGTGCGTGCGGCCGGAGGTGGCCACGCCCACGACGACGTCGGTGAACCCGGCCCAGCGGTGCAGCAGCGCGTCGACCAGCGCGAGCATCGTGACGAACGTCGTCACGCCGTGCTCCCGGCTGAACGCCCGCGCGGCGTCGGCCGCCGGTTCGGCCACGGTGAACTCCACAAGATCGCCCTCGAAGGTCTGAGCCGCCGGGCGCGGCCGGTCCAGCGGCAGCTGCGCGCCGGGCAGCCCGGCCAGTGCGCCGCGCCAGAACCGCAGGCCGCGCTCCAGCGTCTCCCCCGTCAGCCGGTTTCGTTGCCAGGCCGCGAAATCCGCGAACTGGAAGGGCAGCTCCGGCAGCTCCGGCGCGCGCCCGGCCAGGCGCGCCTGGTACAGCTCGGTGAAGTCGCGGAAGAAGACCGTCGGGGACCAGCCGTCGAAGACGATGTGGTGGTAGGTCCACAGCAGCGCGTGGTCGTCTTCGGCCAGGCGCAGCAAGGTGATCCGCACCAGCGGGCCCGTCGCGAGATCGAACGGCCGCACGGCTTCCTGGTCGGCCAGTTCGGCGGCCACGGCGTCCCTGCGGGTTTCGGGCACTGTGGTCAGGTCGTGCATGACCAGCCGCGGCTGGGGTTCGGCGAGCCGAACGAAGGGCGCGCCGTCCTCGTCGGGGATGCAGGTGCGCAACACCTCGTGCCGGTCGAGGAGGTCCTGCACGGCCCCGGCGAGCGCGGTTTCGTCGAGCGGGCCGGCCAGCCTCAGGTCGTGCGGGATGTTGTAGAGCGCGCTGCCGGGGTTCAGCCGGTCCAGGTACCACAGCTGTTCCTGGCCGAACGAGAGCGGCAGCGGGCCGCCGCGTGGCAACGCGGTGATGGCGGCGATGTCCTCGGACTGGCCGCCTTCCGCACGCAGTGCCTGGACTCGCGCGGCAAAGGCCCGCACAGTCGGGTGGGCGTACAGGTCGGCGAAGGTCAGCTCTACGCCGAAATCGCGTTCCATGGTGCGCAGGGCCGTGATCGCCGCGATCGAGGTCCCGCCGTAGGCGAAGTAGTCCGAATCGGGGCCGAGTTCGTTTTCGCCGAGGGCGCGCGCCCAGATTCCGGCGACCCGGCGCTCGATCTCGTCGTCCGCCACCGCCGCCGTTGGTTCCGGGACCCGGGCCGGACTCGCGACGTCCGGCGCTCCCGCCGGACGGCACCAGCAGCGGACGCCCTCGAGCGGGTACACCGGCGCTTCGATCCTCGGCACGGTCGCATCGGCGTAGTGGCGGTCCCAGTCGAGCCGGACACCGAGCCGGTAGAGCGACGCCAGCTGCCGCAGCACCGCGCGCCGGCTGCCGCCGCCGACCAGTTCGACGCAGCCGAGTTCCGGCGCGAGGCGGCGCATGGTCCGGGACAGCACCCCGCCGGAGCCCAGCTCGACCAGCACCGCGCCGTCCCGGACGAACCCGCGGACGGCTTCGGCGAGCCGGGCGGAGTCGAGCCCGGGTCCGACTTCCCGACCGGCCGCCGCGGCCAGTCCGTCCACAAGGGACAGTTCGCCGCGGGCGATCCGCACCGACAGATTGCCCGCGCCGGATCCGACGAGATGAGTGCCGGGGAGGCCCAGCGACCCGGCCAGCCGGTGCAGGGCGTGGTGGACGGCGACCAGCCGCGGCGCCGGCTCGGCGGGCAGCGAACCGTCGCCGAGGACCGGCCACGCCGCGCAGAGTTCCCGCCAGACCTCGGGTTCGACCTCGCCGTCCCCGGAGAACAGCAGCACCACCGGCGGGTCGTCGGCGACCGGCGGGTCCGGCACGGCGGCCGACCGCAGTGCCGCCGCGAGACCGGCGGGCTCGTCGGCGACCACGGCGAGGCGGAACGGGTGGTCGTCGCGGCCGCGGTTCATCGCGTGGCCGATGGCGAGGACACTGTGCCCGCTCCCCTCGGCGAACTCCGCGAGGAGGTCGCGGTAACGGGCGAGAGCGGACGCCGACTTCGCGGAAACCGTGACGAGGTGGCTGGATACGGCCGGTTCGCCGAGCGCAGCGGCGGGCGGCGGCTCTTCGACGACAGCGTGCACGTTGGTCCCGGTCAGCCCGAACGAACTCAGGCCCGCGCGCCGCGGCCCCTCTCCGTCCCAGGGCCCGAACGCCGGATTGACCTGGACCGGACCCTCGAAGTCGATCAGCGGATTGGGCGTCTCGAAGTGCGCGGTCGGGTAGCGGACCCCGCGCCGCACGCTGAGCAGCACCTTGACCAGACCGGCGACCCCGGCGGCGTTGTCCAGGTGCCCGATGTTGCCTTTGATCGAACCGATCGCGCAGTGCGGGGTCGTCACTCCGGCGTCGAGGAACGCTTGGCGCAGGGCCTCGACCTCGACGACGTCGCCGAGCGGTGTAGCCGAGCCGTGGCATTCGACGTACCCGACAGTGGCCGGGTCGACACCGGCGTCACGCCAGGCCGCGGTGATCACCTCGGTCTGAGCCTGCCGGCTCGGCGCGCTCATGCTGGCCATCCGGTAGCCGTTGTGGTTGACGGCAATGCCTTTCAGCACTGCGTGCACGTGGTCGCCGTCGGCGAGCGCGGCGGAAAGCGGTTTGAGCACGACGATCCCGCCGCCTTCGCCGCCGACGGCTCCGGTGGCCTTCTCGTCGAACGGGCGGCACCGGCCTTCGGGCGACTCGACGCCGCGGATCGGCACGTGCCCGGCCATCCGGATCGGCACCGGCCGCACGCTGATGCCGCCGGCCAGCGCCAGCTCCGCGGCCCCGCTGCGGAGCAGGGCGACGGCGTGGGCGACGGCGACCAGGCTGCCGCTGCACGCGGTGTCGACGACGAGCGCGGGCCCGGTGAAGTCGTGGCGGTAGCTGATCCGCGCCGCGAGCGAAGCGGCCAGGGTGCCCAGGATCTGCTGCGGGTCTTCTTCGGCGATGAGGTCTTCGTAATCCGACCGCGAGTTCCCGAGCACGACGGCGGTGCGCGTCCCTCTCAGGGCCTGCGGTGCGTAGCAGGCGTTTTCGAGGGCTTCGTGGGCCAGTTGCAGGATGAGCCGCTGGTGCGGGTCCGTCCACGCGGCCTCGGCCGGCGGCATCCCGAAGAACCGGTGGTCGAACCGGTCGATCCGGTCGAGGTAGCCCATCGGCAGGTACCCGGTGTTCTCCGGGAAACCGTTCTCCCGCAACCGTTCCGGAGCGGGCTGCCCGACCAGGTCGCGGCCCTCGGCGAGCAGTTCGTGGACGGCGTCCAGCCCGTGGGCGCCCGGGAGCAGGGCGGCCACCCCGATGATCGCCACGTCGTCGTTGCGCACCGGCGCCGACCTCCTAGAGCTGGTAGTCCTTCGGCGGGTTCAGGCCGCGGTCCACTGCCCGGCCCAACGCGCCGACCGTGGGGTGTTCCAGCATCAGGGCCAGCGCCCCGACCGTGGGGTTGTCGAACAGCGCCCGCGGCGGCAGCGCGGCGCCGAAATCCGTGCGCAGGCGGGCGATGACCCGCAGGCACAGCAGCGAATCGCCGCCGAGGGCGAAGAAATCGTCGTCGACGCCCACCTGGTCCACGGCGAGCACGTCGGCCCAGATCCGGCTCAGCGTCCGCTCGGTCGCGCTGCGCGGTGCGAGGTAGGCGGCGTCGCCCGGTTTGGCGGCCGACGCGGGCGGAGGAGGGAGCGCTCGCGGCGGGGCGGCCGGTCCTGCCGGTTCCCGAAGCAGGTCCGCGAGTTCGTCGGCGAGGGACTCGGCCGTGCCGAGGTCGAACAACGCGGGGTCGTAGTCGAGTGCCAGCGTCAGAGGGTCGCCGTCGCGCGCACTGCCTTGGGCGACAAGGGCCAGCGGGTAGTTGGTGACCTCGACGGCGGTCAGGTCGCCCAGGTGCAGCCCGCGTGCGGCCAAGCCCTCCCGGTCGAAGGGGTAGTTCTCGAACACGACGATGCTGTCGAAAAGCCCTTCGGGGGCGGGCAGCCCGCTCCAGCGGCGCACGTCGGCGAGCGAGACGTGCCCGTACCGGCGCGCCTCCGCCTGTTCGGCCTGCAGCCGCCGGAACCAGCCGGGCCGGTCTTCCTCCTCGGCGACGGTCACGCGGACCGGAACGGTGTTGACGAACATCCCCACGATCGCGTCCACGCCGGGCAGTTCGGGCGGGCGGCCGGACACGACCGCTCCGAAGCAGACGTCCGGCGCGCCGCTGTGCCGGGCGAGCAGCCGTGCCCACGAGCCCTGCACGACCGCGTTGACGGTCAGCCGGTGCCGCCGGACGAAGGCGGCCAGCCGCGCGGAGTCCACAGTGGACAAAATACGTTCCACTGTGGACTGGGAACGCGCCCGGTGGGCCCGGCCCGACGGCCGGTCGAACGGGAGCCGGGTGGGCGTGAGCCCGGAGAGCGCCTTTCGCCAGTACGTCTCGGCCGCCGACACGTCCTGCCGCGCGAGCCACGCGAGGTGGTCGGAGAAGGGGCGGCGGCGTTTGGCCGGCTGGCCGCAGAGGTGCGCGAGCACGTCGGTGAGGACCTCGAAGACGCTCCAGCCGTCGAGAAGCACGTGGTGGAAAGTCCAGAGCACCCGGATCCGCGCACCGGGCAGCCGGATCAGCGTGACCCGCATCAGCGGCGCCACGGCCGGGTCCAGCCCGGCGTCGCGGTCGGCGGCGAGCAGCCCGGCTTCGGTCCGGCCTTCGCCGCCCGAACGCCAGTCGCAGACGGTGATCGGGAGGGTCACCGCGCGGTGCACGACCTGCACCGGTTCGCGGACGCCGGTCCAGCGGACGGAGGTGCGCAGGGCGGGGATTTCTTCGACGGCCCGGCGCCAGGCGCGTTCCAGGGCGGCGGGATCGTCGGCCCCGCCGAGGGTGAAGCAGATTTGCTCGAGGTAGGTGCCCGGTTCCGACAGGCTGTGGAACACCATCCCGGCTTGCAGGGGCGTCAGCGGATAGACGTCCTCCACGTTCCGGCCGTCGCCGAGCAGCCGGTCGAGTTCGGCTTGGTCGGCGCTGGCGAGCGGGAAGTCCGAAGGGGTGCCGCCGCCCGCGGCCGGATCGGCGCAGTGGGCGGTGATTTCCCGCAGCGCACCGAGCACGTCGGCGGCGAGGCGGGAGACGGCGGGTTCGTCGTGCACGCCGGGCGAGAAGGTCCATTCGAACTCGAGTTCGCCGTCGGCGGTGACGGCCGCGGTGATGTCGATGCGGGCAGTGCCGGTGCGATACGGCGCGCGGCTGAGGCCGATCGCGGAGGGCGGCGAGCGGAACAGCTCGTGCGGCCGGGCCTCGCGTGCGGACGACTCCCCCTCGACCAGGTCGAGGCGGCCGAGGTAGTTGAACGACACCAGCGGACGAGGCTCTGGCAACGGGGCGTTCCCGAGGTGCTTCAAGGCTCCGTAGCCCAAGCCGCGGTCCGGTACTGCACGCAAGGACTCCTTCACCGACTTGAGCACCGCGCCCCAGCCGCCGTCCGCCGGGACCTCCACCGCCCACGGGTACAGCGTCGTGAACCAGCCGACCGTCCGGGACAGGTCGACCTCGGCGAAAAGGTCCTCGCGGCCGTGGCCCTCCAGTTCGAGCACCACCCTGTCGTTGGCCGTCCAGCGCGCGAGCACCCGGGCGAGCGCGCTCACCAGCAGATCGTCGATGCGGGTGCGGTACGCGGCCGGGGCCTCGCGCAGCAACGCCGCCGTTTCGCCCGCGCCGAGCCGGACGGTCACTGCCTGCGGCGGCCGCGATTCTCCGTCGGGCCGGGCTTCGGCACCGTTGGCTGCGCGGTGCCACAACGGAAGACAGCTGTCGAAGCCTCCCGCGGCGGTGTGCTCGGCCAGGCGTCGCGACCAGTCGCCGAACGAGGTCGTCCGGGGCGGCAGCTCCACCGGCTGCCCCGTGTGTGCCGCCCGATAGGCCGTGCGCAGGTCCGCCAGCAGGATCCGCCACGAGACGCCGTCCACGACCAGGTGGTGCGCGGCCAAGAGCAGGCGCGAGCCGTCCAGCACCGCCGTGAACAAGGTGCCGCCGTCCAGTTCAAAAAGATCCATTGTGGACACTGAAGCGACGCTGAACACGTTCTCCGGCAACGTTTCCGTATACTCCTGACGCCACCCGTCGGCTGTCCGCCGGAAGAGCAGCCGGAGGGCGTCGTGGTGGCGGACGACCGCCTCGACCGCCGTGCGCAGCGCCTCCCGGTCGACCTCCGGGGCGAGGTCGGCTGACACCCACTGGCTGAAGTGCCCGGGATGCTCGGTGATCGTCTCGAAGAACCAGCGCTGGATCGGCGACAGCGGGACCGTGCCGGACGGCCGGGGCGCCGCGCGGCTCGCCGGTTCCTCCCAGACTCCAGCGGCCGCCAGCGCCGCCGGGGTCTGCCGGAGAAAGACGTCCTTCGCGCTCAGGCGCAGCCCGAACTGCCGGGCCCGCGCCACCACCTGGATGCCGAGGATCGAATCGCCGCCCAGCTCGAAGAAATTGTCCTCCGCGCCGACGCGGTCCACGCCGAGCACCTCGGCCCACACCCGCGTCACCAGTTCTTCGGCCGGTCCGCGCGGGGCCGTGCGGGCG
>NZ_JBSHAM010000084.1:0-35863 GCF_053611505.1 Amycolatopsis sp. NPDC054798
CTGGGAATCTAAGTCCCTCAAGGAGCCCTTCACGGACCGCTGAGGGGCCGCAGCGGGGAGTTAGATAGCGGTTTCGCCCTTGCCCAGCACGACAATTCCGAAATCGCTCACGTGGTAGTGGCCGCGGTCTCTTGCCAGGTCAACCCCGATGTGCGCGCCGGGCGGGACGACGACGTTCTTGTCCAGGATCGCCCGCCGCACTACGGCGCCGCGGCCTACTCGGGCGCCGTCCAGGAGGACTGAGCCTTGGACGACTGCGCCGTTCTCGATGAAAACGTCCGGTGACAGCACTGAATCCACTACCTGTGCGCCGGAAATGATGCAGCCGTTGCTGACGATCGACTGGGTCGCCGTGCCGCCTTCCACGAATTTCGCGGCGGCGCGCTGGCCGGGGTGGGCCAGGATCGGCCATTTCCGGTTGTACAGGTTGAAAATCGGCTGCGTCGAAATAAGGTCGGTGTGCGCGTCGTAATAGCTGTCGATCGTTCCGACGTCGCGCCAGTAGCCGTGGTCGCGGCCGGTTTCGCCGGGGACGACGTTGCCGTTGAAGTCGTAGACCGCCGCCTCGGATTTTTCCACCAGTGCCGGGATGATGTCGCGGCCCATGTCGTGTTTGGACGCCGGGTTCTTGGCGTCCGCGTGCAGCGCGTCGAGCATCACCTGTGTCGTGAACACGTAATTGCCCATCGACACATACGATTCGTCCGGCGAATCCGGCAGGCCGGGCGGGTCCTCGGGTTTCTCCAGGAACGCGTCGATCTTGGTCCCGTCCTCGGTGCTGATCACGCCGAACGACCGAGCCTCCGCGCGTGGCACGCGGATTCCGGCGACCGTCACGCCCGCGCCGGACGCGATGTGCGCGTCGATCATCTGGCGCGGGTCCATCCGGTAAATGTTGTCCGCGCCGAACACCGCGATGTACGCGGGCGATTCGTCGTGCACGAGATTGAGGCTCTGGTGGATGGCGTCCGCGCTGCCCTGGAACCAGCGCGGGCCGAGGCGCTGCTGCGCGGGCACCGGCGTGACGTACTCGCCGGTCAGCGACGACAGCCGCCACGTCGTCGAAATGTGGCGGTCCAGCGAATGCGATTTGTATTGCGTCAGCACGCAGATCCGGCGGATCCCGCCGTGCACCAGGTTGGACAGCACGAAGTCGATCAGCCGGTGCACGCCGCCGAACGGGACCGCCGGTTTCGCGCGGTCGGTGGTCAGCGGCATCAGCCGTTTGCCCTCGCCGCCGGCGAGGACGATCCCCAGCACATCGGATCCGTCGATCACGAAACCCTCCCGCACGCCTCGTAAACCCCGACCGTCGCGGCGGCGATCGCTGCCCAGCCGAACTCTCCCACCGCGCGGTCCCGCCCGGCGAGGCCCAGCCGGGTGGCGCGGGCGGGATCGGCGGCCAGGTCGTTGATCCCGCGCGCGAGCCCGGCTTCGAAAGCGCCGGGCTCGGTCTCGTCGTAATGCACCAGCACGCCGGTTTCGCCGTCCGCGACCACCTCCGGGATGCCGCCTACGTCGCTGGCCACCACCGCGGTGCCGCACGCCATCGCTTCCAGGTTCACGATGCCGAGCGGTTCGTAGACCGACGGGCACACGAACACCAGCGCGTGTGTCAGCAACTGGACAACCTCGGTGCGCGGCAGCATTTCCGGGATCCAGTGCACTCCGGACCGTTTTGCCTGCAGTTCCGCGACCAGGCCGCGGAATTCCGCGTCCAGTTCCGGCGTGTCAGCGCCGCCCGCGCACAGGATCAGCTGCACGTCTTCATCCAAAGCAGCCCCGGCGCGCACGAGATGCGGCACGCCTTTCTGCCGCGTGATCCGTCCGACGAACAACGCGTACGGCCGGTTCGGGTCGATGCCGTGTTTCTCGAGTACATCGGTGCCCGGATCAGGTTGGTACAGCTCGGTATCGATGCCGTTGCGCACCACGTGCACCCGCGCCGGGTCGACGTTCGGGTACGCGGCGAGCACGTCGCGCCGCATGCCGGAGCTGACCGCGATGATCGCGTCCGCTGCCTCGTAGGCGTCGCGTTCGATCCACGACGACACGCGGTAGCCGCCGCCGAGCTGTTCGGCTTTCCACGGCCGCAGCGGTTCGAGCGAATGCGCGGTGATGACGTGCGGAATGCCGTGCGCGAGCTTCGCCAGATGGCCGCCAAGGTTCGCGTACCAGGTATGACTGTGCGCGAGGTCGTGGCCGGCGAGCGCGTCGGCCATCGAGACGGCGATGTCCATCGTGGCGAACGCGGGCTGGGCGTATCCGTGCGCGTCGCGGTGCCCGTGCGCTCCGTCCGGACGGTCGGGGCCCCAGCAGTGCACGTCAAGGTCGACCAGCGACCGCAGTTCCCGGGCAAGGAACTCGACATGCACCCCCGCTCCCCCGTAGACGTCCGGCGGGTACTCCCGGGTGAGCAGGCCGACCTTCATATGTCGACCCTAGACGGCCCCACGGGACGCACGCAGTATGGAAGGCGGGCGAATCCGGTTCGCCGCTCAGTGTTCGCGCAAGCCCACCACGACAGTCGCGCCGAGTTCGTCATCCTCTGCGACAGACGCGGCGAGCCCCGCCCGGCGCACCTCGGCGGTCGCGGCGGCCGCTTGGCGTTCGCTGGCTTCGAAAAGCACGTGCCCGCCGGGCGCGAGCCACGCCGGAGCTTCGGCGACGACGCGACGGAGGACGTCGAGACCGTCGGCTCCCCCGTCGAGCGCGACCCGGGGTTCGTGGTCGCGCGCCTCGGGCGGCATGAGCGCGACTTCGCCTGTGGGGACGTAGGGAACGTTCGAGATCAGGACGTCCACCTGGCCGCGCAGCCGCTGCGGAAGCGGGGCGTAGAGATCGCCTTGGTAGACCTCACCAGGCACGTTCCGCCGAGCGCAGTCGACCGCGGCGGGTTCGACGTCTGCCGCGTGCAGTTCGATCCCGGGCACCTCGGCCGCGACCGTTGCGCCCAACGCACCGGAACCGCAACAAAGATCGAGCACCACTGACTGCTCGTGCGCGAACCCGGCAGCCAGCCGCACCAGCAACTCAGTGCGGTGCCGAGGCACGAAGACGCCTGGCGCGACAACGAACCGGCGACCGGCGAACTCCGCCCAGCCGAGGATGTACTCCAGCGGTTCCCCGGCGACCCTCCGCTCGACCATCCCGGCCACCTCGCCCGGTTGGCCGAGCAGGAGCCGGGCCTCCTCCTCGGCGAAAACGCATCCGGCGGCCCGCAACCGGGCGACGACGTCCGCGAAGTCCGCGCTCACGGAACGACGACGACCGGCCAGGTCGCGGCGCGCACCAGCCGGTTGCCGACCGAGCCGACGAGCCGGTGCCCGCCCTGTTCGGAAGCACCGACCACGACCATGTCCGCGTTCACCTCGAGCGCCGCTTGGCGCAGTTCGGGGAAGGTCTCGCCGCGGCGGACCACGAAGGTGACCGGCACCTGCAGGTCGGCCGCCCGGTCGCGCAGTTCCGCGCGCAGCTGCTCGATCTCCTCCTCGAAGGTCTGCTGCTGCACGTCGACGACCGCGGCCGCGGCGAGGCCGGTCCACACCGTCGGCGCGGCCACGTACACCACGACCAGCCGCGCGCGCTGCCTCCGGGCGAGACCGCCGCCGTACGCCGTCGCCCGCAGCCCGGTCGGCGACGTGTCCGCGCCGACCAGGATCACGCGCGGTCCGTCGGTGCCCCGTTCGTACGGGCCCGGGTCCCAGCTGGGTCCGTATTCCTCGACCAATTGCTCCACCTGGCCCATTATGTCCGGCGTGCCGGAACCCGCCGGGACGCGGCCGTCGCCGGCGGGAAAACCTCGCAAGAAAATTCCCACCTGGTTGGATTTCCGGTCTTTCGGAGTACCCCGGGCCTCTCCTGCCTGGTAGCGTCCCCGCAACCTGAACACGCGTCCGGGAAGGACCGGGGAGCCCACACGCGTGCGGCGGCGAGGCGGATCGCGATGCGAGACGATGTGGTCGAGGCGAGTGCGGTGGTCGGGCACCCGCCCGAACAGGTGTGGCAGATCGTCGGCACTCCCGAGCTGTACCCGAGGTTCGTCCCGGCGATCAGCTGGTGCGAGGTCACCGTCCCGGCCGAACGGGGCCGGGGGCCGCACTGCCTGGTCCGGCTCGCGCCGGACCGGGAAACCCTGGCCGAGGGCACGGTGCACGCGGCGGTGTACCGGCCGGGCGAGCACGTCGTCTGGTGCGGGCTCCCGGACGAGCGGACCTGGGTGTCGATCGAACTGCGCCCGGTCCCGCGCGGCGGCACCGAGATCGTGCTGCGGATGATGCTCCCGTCGCTGCCGCCGGAACACGCCGGCCTGCTCGCCCGCGGCACGGTGAAAGGCCTGCTCAAACAGCTGGCGAAGCGGATCGGGCAGCAGCTGTCCGGTCTGCCCGGCGACCCGCCGGAGCACGAGCCGGCCACGGCGCTGCGCACGGCGAACACACTGGTCCGCGCGGGCGTGCTGGCCGCGGGACGGCCGGACAAAGTGGTCAAGCAGCTCAGTTCGCTCGCGCGCTGGGGCGCGACGCTGGCCGGCGGGTACCTCGCCGCGACCGCTCGCGGCGCCGACGACGTCGCGGTGCACGACGAGCGCAACACCCGCACGTTCGGCGAAATCGACGAGCGCAGCAACCAGCTGGCCAACGCCTTGGCCGCGCTCGACGTCCAGGCCGGTTCCCGGGTCGCGCTGATGTGCCGCAACCACGCGGCGATGGTCGAGGCGTTCGTCGGATGCAGCAAGCTCGGCGCCGACGTCGTCCTGCTCAACACCGGCCTCTCCCCCGCGGCGGTCGAGGAAGTGCTTACGCAGCACCCGCCCGCCGCGGTCCTCGCCGACGACGAGTTCGCGCCGGTCATCGCGTCGGTGCCGGGCGAATTCCCGCGCGTGAGCACGTGGGACGACGCCGAACAGGGCTACCGCACGCTGGACGAGCTGCTCCAGGACGCCCCGGCGACCCGGCCGAAACCGAGCGAACGCGAGGGCCGGATCGTCGTGCTGACCTCCGGCACCACCGGAACGCCGAAAGGCGCGCAGCGTCCGACGCCGAAGGGCGTGAGCACGTCGGCGACCGTTTTGTCGCGAATCCCGTTGCGGGCCAGGGACAAGATCGCCGTGGCCGCCCCGCTGTTCCACAGCTGGGGGCTGGCCGCGATGCAGCTCGGCATGGCGCTGCGGGCGGAACTGTCGCTGATCCGCCGGTTCGACGCGGAGCACACGCTGCGCACGATCGCCGAGCACCGCTGCGACGCGCTGTTCGCGGTGCCGATCATGCTGCAGCGGATCCTCGACCTGCCCGAACGCGTGCGCAACCGCTACGACCTGTCGTCGCTGCGGATCGTGGCGAGCAGCGGATCGGCGATGCCGGGCGCGTTCGT
This sequence comes from Amycolatopsis sp. NPDC054798, assembly GCF_053611505.1. Classification (NCBI taxonomy): domain Bacteria; kingdom Bacillati; phylum Actinomycetota; class Actinomycetes; order Pseudonocardiales; family Pseudonocardiaceae; genus Amycolatopsis; species Amycolatopsis sp. NPDC054798. The sequence continues at coordinate 5,371 of NZ_JBSHAM010000084.1, forward strand.
GACGTCGTTCATGGACACCTTCGGCGACGTCCTCTACAACTTCTACGGCTCCACCGAGGTTTCCTGGGCGAGCATCGCCGACCCGGCGGACCTGCGCGCCGCGCCGACGTGCGCGGGCCGCTGCCCGCCCGGCACCCGGGTCGCGATCCTGGACGAGGACCGCCGCCCGGTCCCGCCCGGCGACGAGGGCCAGATCTTCGTCGGCAACGACATGCTGTTCGACGGCTACACCAACGGTTCCAGCGTCCCGCGCGCCCACGACCTGATGGCCACCGGCGACGTCGGCTACCAGGACGCGTCCGGACGGCTGTTCGTGACCGGCCGGGCCGACGAGATGATCGTCTCCGGCGGCGAGAACGTGTTCCCGCGTCCGGTCGAGGAAGCGCTGGCCGCGCTGCCGGGCGTTTCCGACGCGGCCGTGGTCGGGGTTCCGGACGACGAATACGGCCAGCGCCTCGCCGCGTACGTCGTGCTCCGCCGCGGCGCGCGCATGCACGCGGAGGACATCCGGCACCACATCCACCAGAAACTCGCCCGGTTCGCGGTGCCGCGCGACGTCTACTTCGTGCCGGAACTTCCGCGCAACGCCACCGGGAAGATCGTGAAACGCCTCCTCAACGACGATCTCTGGCCGATCGCGCAAGGCTGAGCCCCGGCGTCAGAGCCGGGCCAGCTGCCCCTGCGGTCCCGGGCTCGACGCCGCGGCGGTCACGCTGAACCGGCCGGGCCCGAACGTCTCTTCCCCGGTGGGGCCGGACGAGATCTGCCGGATGCTCGCGCTGAGATCGGCCTCGACCCCGCCGGGGAGCTTCAGCCGGATCAAGAACGGCAAGACCAGCCCCACGACCATGAGCCCGACGAGGACCGGCGTGAGCGTGGTCAGCATGACGCCGGTGATCTTGCCGGACAAGAAGAACGCGACCCACAACGCGATCAGCGCGGCGATCCCGACGACCACCACCACGACGCTGCCCACCGTGCTGCTCCGGGTGATCCGCAGGCTTTCCTCCATGATCTGCAGGCTGCGCTGCGCCTCGACGTTCCCCGGATCGAGCTTCACGCACCGGCGCAGATCGCGGATCGCCTTGCGCCGCTGCACCGGTTTCGCCGGGAAATCCCCGGCGGACTCGGCCAGCTTGTACCGCGCGACCGCGGCGACGAAGTACGGCTCGGCTTCTTTCGAGGCAAGGGAAATCGCCTCCTGCGCGTGCGCGAGCGCGTCGGCGTGGAACTGCCTGCCCTGGGTGGCGTCGCCGCGTTCGATGAGCAATTTGGCCACTGCCACCAGCAATTGCCACCTCGGCAGGTCACAGTCGTTGCGGCGCAACGCTTGCTGCAAGACGTCCTCGCCCTCCACGAAATTCCCCTCGGACCGCATGAGCGCGACCGCGAGCCCGAGACTCGCGCTCCCGTTGGCGGGGTCGATCTGCCGCGCCTGCCGGAAATGCCGTGCGGCACTGACGCTCGGTTTGCCCTCGGGGTCGTCGATTCCGCGCTGCAGATGGAGGTAGCCGAGTTCGACGTGCGCCTGCGCGTCGTACCAATCGCGTTCCAGCGCCGCGTTGAGGTGGGTTTCCGCCTCGTCGAACCGGCCGAGCTGGGAGTAGAGCGCGCCGAGGTCGACGTAGCTGGCGTGATGGCGGTCGAGTTCGACCGCGCGGCGGAAGTGCTGCTCCGCTTGGGCGTACTGCCGCCGTTGGTAGTTCAGGACCCCGAGGCAGGTGTGCGCCGCGTGATATTGCTTGTCCTTCTCCAGCACGGAAAAACACAGCTTCTCCGCTTCGTCGCGACGCTGCGGTGTCGCCTGCCGCACCAGGCACCAGGCGAGACCGAACTGGTGGTCGGCCTCGTCCGGCTCCTTCTCGCACGCGGTGCGGAATCGTTCCTCAGCAGCCGGATAGTCCCCCGCGGCGAACCGGATCCATCCCGACTGAGCCGTCGTTTCGGCTTCCTCGCTGGAATTCCGGGCCTCGGCCCGCAGCAGGGCCAGCTGCTGGTCTGCCTCGTCCAGGCGACGGCTGTCGTGGTAGATCCAGACGAGTTCCTCGCGCACCGAGCGGCTCCACGGCATCCGTTCCAGCGCCTCGGCGACGCCGCGCTCGGCCTCGTCGAACCGGCGCAGGGAACGCAGCGCGGCCGACCGCCCGGTGATCGCCTCGGTGAGGAACGGATCCTTCTCCAGCGCCCGGTCGAACCAGGCGATGCTTTCCTCGTACCGCAGCTGCTCGTCGTAGAGCAGGCCCAGTTCCACCAGCAGATCCGGTTCGTCCGGACGCAGCTCGATCGCTTCCTTCGCCGCTTCTTCGGCCTCCTCGAACCGGCCGAGACGCCGCAGCGCGGTCACCCGCCATTCCAGCGCCGACACGTGGAGCGGGTCCGCTTCGAGGGCTTGCCGAAGGCTGTCGAGAGCCTGCTCGAAATGGCCCTCGTCGCCCAGCAGCAGGGCTCGTTCGACCAGCAGCTCGGGTTCGTCCGGGAGGAGGGAGACCGCTTGCTTGATCGCCGCGCGGGCTTCGTCGAAACGCCGCAGCCGGCGCAGCGCCGCCGCGCGCAAGGCCATCGCGTCGGCATACCGGGGTTCGACCTCCAGCGCCCGCTCGTACCACCGGATCGCCTCCGGGGCGTTCTCGCGGCCGCGGCAGAGCGCCGCCATCCGCATGAAGGCGGCCACGCTGTCCGGCTCCCGGTCGAGGACCGACTGCGCGCTGGCCTTCGCCTCCTCGAACCGGCGCAGCCCGTGGTACGCCGCCGATTCGGCCAGCGACGCCCAGGCATACCCCGGGTCGAGATCCAGCGCCCGGCGGAACCACCCGAGCGACTCTTCGAAACGGCCCTGGTCGTAATCAACCCAGCCCCGCTGCACGAGGATGCCCGGATCGTCCGGCCGTCGCCCGATCGCTTCCCCCGCCGCCGCTTCGGCTTCGTCGAACCGGCGCAGCTGGCGCAGCGAAGCCACCCGTTCAGCCAGCGCGGCCGCGTGCCCCGCATCGAGGTCCAGCACCCGTCCGCACCACCGCAGCGACTCCTCGAACCGGAACCGGCCGGTCGCCAGCCACACTCGTTGCATCAGCACGCCCGGTTCGTCCGGGCACTGCCGGGCCGCCTCCTCGAACACCGCCTCGGCCTCGTCGTACCGCCGCAGCGAAAGCAGGGTCGCCAGCCTCGACCGCCAGGCCCAGGAGTACCCCGGCTCGAGGTCCGCGGCCCGCTGGAACCACTCCAGCGCCTGCTCGTACTCGTGCTGGTCGCCGTGGATCCAGCCCCGTTGCATCAGCAGGCCCGGTTCGTCGGGACGGCGGTCGATCGCGGCCTTCGCGACCGCTTCGGCCTCGGGGAAACGGCGCAGCGCCCGCAGCGCCTCGATCTTCGACTGCAGCGCGGTCAAATGCGCCGGATCCTGTTCCAGCGCCCGGTCGTACCGGCCGACAGCCTCCTCGTGCCGGAGCAGATCCCCGGCGACCCAGCCCAAGACCACCCAGCGGCCGGGGTCCTCCGGATACAGGTCGGCAGCCTCCCGCGCGACCTCCTCGGCCGCGTCGAACCGCCGCAGCCGCCGAAGCACGAAGACCCGGGCTTCCAGGGCGTCGCGGTTCCGCGGGTCGACCGCACTCGCCCGCTCGGCCCAGCTCAGCGCCTCCTCGAAGCGGTGACGATCCTCGGCCGCCTCGCCCGCTTGCAGCAGGCAGCCCACGTCGTCCGGGTGCCGGTCGACTGCCTCCTGCGCGGCGGCCGCCGCCTGGGCGAACCGCCGCAGCTTCCGCAGCAGGCTCACCCTCGACAGCAGCGCGAGCTTGTCGCGCGGGTTGAGCTCCAGTACGCGGCCGACCCAGTCCAGCGCCTCCTCGAAACGGGACTGGTCCTCGGCCAGCGCGCCGCCCTCCATCAGCAGGTCAGGATCGTCCGGCCGCAGTTCGAGCGCGGTCCGCAAGGCTGCCTCGGCTTCGCCGAATCGCTCCAGCAGCCGCAGTTTCCGCACCCGCCACCGGTGGGCCGGGCCGATCCGGGGAGCGATTTCCAGCGCCCGTTCGAACCAGGCGAGCGCTTCCTCGTCGCGGTCCAGGTACTCGGCCGCCCAGCCCATCGCGGCCAGGAGCCGCGGTTCGCGGGGACGCATCTCCATCGCCGACTTGGCCGCCTTCTCCGCCTCTTCCGCCCGGTCCAGGTAGCAGAGGATGTTCACGCGCGACCGCAGGGCCCACTCGTTGCGAGGGTCGGCCTCCAGCGCGCGTTCGCACCAGGCCAGCGCCTCCTCGTCGCGGTCGCGCTCGTCCTCCAGCCAGCTCATCGTCGTCAGCGGATCCGGCTCGCCCGGGTGCTGTTCGATCGCCTGCCGTCCGGCTTCCTCCGCTTCCTCGAACCGGCGCAGCGAACCCAGCGCCATCACCCGCCAGCGCGCCACGTCCAAGCGCCCGGGATCGGCCGCCAGCGCCTGCTCGAACAGCGGCAGCGCACCGGCCCAGTCCTCCTGGTCGCAGCACACGCGCGCCCGGGCGTGCAGGATGTCCGCGTCGTCCGGGAACCGGGCCAGGCCCGCTTCGGCGGCTTCGTCCGCCTCCGCGAACCGGCGGAGCTGGCTCAACGCCGCCACCTGCCAGGCCACCGCCAGCGCCGGGGCGTCCGGGCAGTTCGCCGCGCGTTCGAAGGACTCCAGCGCCTCTTCCCGGCGGTACTGGATCAGCTGAACCTTCCCCAGCGCGATCCACCGCGCCGGATCGTCCGGGAAGTCCCGCACCGCCCGGCGGCCCAGCTCCTCGGCCTCGTCGAGCTTCCAGTCCTCGCTCAGCCAGTCGATCGCCTCGGCGGTGGCCGGTTCCGTCACTGGAGTTCCTTCCCCTCGAAAAGCCCGCGCACAGCATGCCCGGCCGGGACGGGTTCTGTCTGCCGATCCGCCGGTCACGGCCCCAGTGCGCGCCCGGCCGCCCTTCCCACCGCCTCCGCCACCGCGGCCAACGAGGGCGAGTCGAGCTTCCACTGCTGCCAGTACAACGCCACGTCCACGGCCCGCTCCGGTGCGAGATCGACCAGGCCCCGCCCGGACAGCTGCAGCTCCGGCACCATTCCCCAGCCCAGCCCGGCCGCCACCGCGTCCACAAAGGACACCGACGCCGGGACGTAGTGCCGGACCCGGCTCGGCAGCTTGCGCCGGGTCAGCCGGCGCAGGAACCGGTCCTGCAGATCGTCTTTCCGATCGAACAGCACGGCGGGCGCGGCGGGCAGCCGCTCCGCCAGCGAACCGCCGTCCAGCCAGCGCCGCGCGAATCCCTCCGACGCGACCGCGCGGTACCGCATCGTGCCGAGACGGCTCACCGTGCAGCCCTGCACCGGCTGCGGCGTGGCCGTGACCGCGGCCATCACCAAACCCTCGCGCAGAAGGGCGGCCGTGTGATCCTGGTCGTCGCTGCGCAGGTCGAACGAGACCGGCGGCTCGGCCGGGACCTCTTCGAGCGCGGGCAGGAACCAGGTGGCCAGCGAGTCCGCGTTGACCGCGATCGGCAGCGTCGCCGGACGGCCCGGACCGCCGAGGCCCAGTTCCGCGCGCGTGTCCGCTTCGAGCCGGGTCAGCTGCCGTGCGAAACGCACCAGCACCTCGCCGGATTCGGTGAGCCGCACGGGTTTCGACCGCAGCACGAGCACCCGGCCGATCCGCTGTTCCAGCGCTTTCACCCGCTGGCTCACCGCGGGCGGCGTCACGTGCAGCACCGCCGCGGCGCGGTCGAACGACTGCTCGTCCACCACCGCGAGCAAGGTGCGGACCTGGTCGAGCGGAAGATCGGACATCACGATCGCTTATCTTAGTTCAGAATCTTTACCTGGATTAATGCCAGTCGGCGCTTCTAACGTCGGCCGGGTGATCACTGCGCTCGCCGCCGGATTCGGCACCGGCCTGTCCCTCATCGTCGCCATCGGCGCACAGAACGCTTTCGTGCTCCGGCAAGGGCTGCGCGGCGGGCTCGTCGTGCCGGTGATCCTCGTCTGCACGCTGTCCGACGCTGTCCTCATCGCCGCCGGGGTGAGCGGGATCGGGGCGGTGCTGCGGCGATGGCCGTGGGCGATCGAGGCGATCGCGATCGTCGGCGGGCTCTTCCTTGTGGGGTACGGGATCCTCGCCGCGCGCCGGGCCTTCCGGCCGGGCACACTGACCGTCTCCCCCGCAGAGCTGGCCTCGCCGAAACGCATCCTGCTCACTTGTCTCGCCCTCACCTGGCTCAACCCGCACGTCTACCTCGACACCGTTCTCCTCGTCGGTTCCGTCGCGGCCGGACACGGCGACAGCCGGTGGCTGTTCGGCATCGGCGCGGTGGTCGCGAGCGCGGTCTGGTTCAGCACGCTCGGGCTCGGCGCGCGAAGGCTGTCCGGCGTCTTCGCGCGCCCCGCGGCCTGGCGGCTGCTGGACGGCGTGATCGCGGCGACGATGATCACGCTCGGCGTCGCACTGTTCTTCCAACAGGGATGAATCAGCAGGATTCCGGCAAACAAAGGCCGCGCCGGGGAAACACCCTCGTCTGCACACTCTTTTCTCACCAGGACAGGCATAATGTGGGAAGCGTGTCTCGTCGCAAGGGGATAGCCCCGTTTCTCGGATTGTGCGTGCTGGCCGGAATTCTCGTCGCGGGCACGCTGGCCCCGGTCGCGATCGGCGCCGGCGTGCTGTCGAACCGGGTGAGCGATTCCGTCGACGCGATCTCCGCGGATCTGGTGCACGCGGAACCGCCGCTCGTCACCACGGTCACCGACCGCGACGGCAGGACGATCGCGACTTTGTACTCGCAGTACCGCATTCCGGTCACCGCGGCGCAGATCTCCCCGGCGATGAAGGCCGCGATCGTCGACATCGAGGACCGCCGGTTCTACAGCGAAGGCGGCGTCGATCCGCAGGGCATGCTGCGCGCGGCGGTGCACAACAGTTCGGGCGGGAATCTGCAGGGCGCGTCCACGCTCACCCAGCAATACGTGAAGAACTACCTGGTGAACGTCGTGGACCGCAACAACAAAGCGGCGCAGCAACGAGACCAGGAGGATTCGCTGGCGCGCAAGCTGCGCGAGGCGAAGATGGCCGTGCAGCTGAGCCAGACCGTCTCCAAGGACGACATTCTGGCCGATTACCTGAATGTGGTCGAATACACCGGCACGGTGTACGGCGTCGGGGCCGCCGCACAGGCGTATTTCGGGACGACAGCGGACAAACTGACCGTTCCGCAGGCCGCGCTGCTCGCCGGGATGGTGAACAACCCCAACATCTACAACCCGTACACGCATCCGGACAAGGCGCTCCAACGGCGCAATCTGGTGATCGATTCGATGGTGTCCGCGCACTCGATCCCGGCGTCCTACGGGGAGACCGCGAAGGCGACCCCGCTGGGCCTCAGCGGTCCACGGCCGCAGGCTCCGTCGAGCACCTGCCTCGGCGCGGCCCCGGACGCGGGGTTCTTCTGCGCGTACGCCGTGCGCTACCTCGTGCAGTCCGGGCTCACCGCCGACCAGATCGACACCGGCGGGTACACCGTGAAGACCACAATGGACCCGCACGTGAGCCAGGTGACCAAGGACGCGGTGAACGCGAACGTGCCGACCGCTCAGGACGGTGTCGCCAACACCTTCGCGGTCGTGCAGCCCGGCAGCGACGGGCACCAGGTGCTCGCGATGGTCGCGAACCGCAACTACGGCACCGATCCCGACCGGGGCGAGACGTCCACGAACATCGTCGCCGACGCGAGCAACAAGTTCGGCGCGGGCTCGTCGTTCAAGATCTTCACCTCGGCCGCGGCGATGGTCACCGGGAAGGCGGGCCTGAACACTCCGCTGCCGAACCCGTACAGCGACTGTTTCAACCCGCCCAATATGAACAAGTACACGCACTGCTACCCGGTGAGCAACGACGGCACGAGCTACCCGAACCCCATCTCGCTGGCCGCGGGTTTGGCGACGTCGCCGAACGTCGCGTTCGTCGGCCTGGAATCGCAGGTGGGCATGCCCGCCGTACTCGACATGGCACGGAAACTGGGTCTGCGCACCACCATGGCGACCAACGACGCGGGCAGCAAGCCGATCACCGACCCGTCCGACGCGCGGTCGAAAAACCCGCAGTACAACGAACCGCAGTCGCAGTACTTCCAGAACCTGTTGTCCTTCACGCTGGGCAACAGCCCGGTCAGCCCCTTGGAGATGGCGAACGTCTCGGCCACGCTGATGAGCGGCGGAATGTGGTGCCCGCCCGATCCGATCCTGTCCGTCACCGACCGGCACGGCCAGCCGGTCGCGCTCCGCGAGCAACCGTGCGAACAGGTGATCCCGCCGGGCGTCGCGAACACCCTGGAGGCGGGGCTGAGCCAGGACACCACCGTCGGCACGTCCGCCCGCGCGGCCCAGGCAGCGGGCTGGACCCATCCCGACATCGGCAAGACCGGAACCACGCAGCAGAGCGAATCCGTCGCCTTCGTCGGCGGAGTCGACCACTACGCGGTGTCGTCCATGGTCTTCGCCGACGGCCCGCGTCCGCAGGAAATCTGCCCCGGCACCCCGGTCCACCTGGGCGACTGCGGCCACGGCGCGTTCGGCGGGACAGTCGCCGCGCCGCCGTACTTCACCGCGATGAACCAGCTGCTGGCCGGGCAGCCGGACGTCCCGATCCCTCCGCCGGACCCGGCCTACCTGGACGCCCACGCCTGACCCGGCCTGACTGACCGAGGCCCTGCATCGCTTGCGGCGCAAGCTCATCGCGCCGCTCGCTGCCGAACACGTCCGGCTCCTGCGCGGCGAGCCGCTCCGCGCTCGACCGGCACTCTCCGCACCGTCGGCTGCGCTCCGTGCCCCCGCGAGCGCGGTCCGATGTTGCGCCTTCCTGACGGTCGCAAAAAGTATTACAGTAGCTGGACGCGTGAATGGCCGTCGTCCGAATTGGGGGCACGTGGTGCAGCTCCAGCCGAGTGCGCATGTCGACACGTTCTGCCGGGACCACCTCCCGCCGTTCGAGCAGTGGCCGCGGTTGTGGTTCGACCTGCCCGAGCTGCAGTACCCGGACCGGCTCAACGCGGCCACGCGCCTGCTCGACGACACGATCGCGCGCTGGGGAGCCGACCGTCCCGCGCTGCTCTCCCCCACCGAATCCTGGACCTACGCCGACCTGCTGACCCGCGCCAGCCAGATCGCCCACGAACTCACCGCACAGGGCGTCGTGCCGGGAAACCGCGTGCTGCTGCGCGGCCCGAACACCCCGTGGCTCGCCGCGTGCTGGCTCGGCGTGCTGAAAGCGGGCGCGGTCGCCGTCGCCACCATGCCGATGCTGCGCGCGCACGAGCTGTCGAAAATCATCGAAGCGAGCACGCCCGTCATCGCCCTCTGCGATCACCGGTACCCGGAAGAACTGCAGTCCTTCGACCTTCCCCTCATCCCCTACGGCGGCACCACCGCCGACGACCTGGCCGCCCGCTGCGCCACCCGCCCCGAAACGTTCGAGGACGTCGACACCGCCGCGGACGACGTCGCGCTCCTCGCCTTCACCTCCGGCACCACCGGCCGTCCCAAGGCAACGATGCATTTCCACCGCGATCTGCTCGCCATCGCCGACACGTTCTCCCGCCACCTGGTCAAACCCCGGGAAACCGACCTGTTCTGCGGCACTCCCCCGCTCGCGTTCACCTTCGGCCTCGGCGGGCTGCTGGTGTTCCCGCTGCACGCCGGCGCCGCGACGCTGCTCATCGAACGCGCCACCCCGATCGAACTGGCCGACCTCGTCGCCGAGCATCGCGTGACGGTCCTGTTCACCGCGCCCACCGCGTACCGGGCGATCCTGGCCTCCGACCGCCGCCGGCTGCTTTCCGGTGTGCGGCGCGCGGTCTCGGCGGGCGAGGCGCTGCCCGCATCCGTCGCGACCGATTTCCACGAGGCGACCGGCCACTGGCTCATCGACGGCATCGGCAGCACCGAAATGCTGCACGTCTTCATCTCCGCCGCCGACGAGGACGCCCGCCCGGGCGCGACCGGCCGCGTCGTGCCGGGCTACCGCGCGCAAATCGTCGACGACGAAGGCCGTCCCGTTCCCGACGGCACCCCGGGCCGCCTCGCCGTGCAAGGCCCGACCGGCTGCCGCTACCTTGCCGACGACCGGCAGGCGGTTTTCGTCGAGGACGGCTGGAACCTCACCGGCGACACCTACGTCCGCGACTCCGACGGCTACTTCCACTACCGCGCCCGCAGCGACGACATGATCGTTTCGTCCGGCTACAACATCGCCGGCCCCGAGGTGGAGGAGGTGCTGCTGCGCCACCCGGACGTCCTGGAATGCGCGGTCGTCGCCGCCCCGGACGACGCGCGCGGCTCGATCGTCGCCGCCTACGTGGTCCTCAACGAGGGCGTTCCCGGCGACGACGCGAAGGCGAAAGAACTGCAGGACTTCGCGAAATCCCTTGCCGCGCCGTACAAATACCCGCGGCGCGTCGAGTTCATCCCGGACCTGCCGCGGAACCCGAGCGGGAAAGTGCAGCGGTACCTGCTGCGCCGCCGCGCCGCCGAACCGGTGAGCTGACCCCTCAGCCGAGCTTCCAGCCCAGCGTCACCACGGTGCCGTTCGCGCCGGTCCGCACGTCCGCCCGGTCCGCCGTCGCCTGCACCAGCAGCAACCCGCGCCCGCGCACCGAAACCGGATCGTCCTCGACCTCGTCCGGCGGACGCCACTCCCCGTGGTCGGCGATCACGACCTCGACGCTGTCCGGACGGCACACCGCATCGAGATCCACCAGCCCGGGCTCCCCCGGATACGCGTGATCCGCGACGTTCGCCAGCGCCTCGTACCCGGCCAGCACGATGTCGTGCGCGCGGTCGTCCGGGATGCCCGACTCCAGCGCCCAAGCCAGCAACCGGTGCCGCAGCGCGCGCAACGCCCCCGGCTCCGCGACGATGCCGTGACAGCTCAGCGCGCGGGTGTCCTCCTGAACGTCCACGCCTCAGCCGCCCGTTCCGGCGACCCCGGCCAGCGCCTGGTCGACCGAAGGGAACAGCCCGATCCACTCGTCGAGCCCGGTGGTGGTGAACGGGCGCGAGGTGATCGACGACGTGCTCACCACCCGCAACGCGCCCGCGTCGAGCTTGCGGTGCGCGCCGGCCAGCACCTGCAGCCCGGACGAGCTGAGGAAGTCGACCGCGCGCAGGTCGACCACCAGCACGCCGGGCTCGCGATCGAGCACCCCGCCCACGAACTCGCCCAGTTCCGGCGCGGTGACCAGGTCGATCTCGCCGCCCACGGTCACGACCGCGGCCGGTCCCCGCCACCGCACGGAAACCTCGAGGTCGCCCGCATCCTGTCCGTCTCCCGAAGCCACGATTGCCGATCGTGCCCGATCGTGGGACGGATCGCCAGTGGATCCCCCGCCCGGCGGCCCGCGCGGCTGTGCGGTGCGCTGTGCCATCGGCGGGGTCCGGGCGGGGATGCTCGGGGGAAACGGCAGGTCAACCCCGACGGGCGGATCGGCCGCGCGCGGCGACCACGCCGGACTGTCGCCACAAAGCTGGGCGCACGCCGCCGTCACCCGACCGGAACCACCCGCGAGCGCCCGGTCCCGTCGCCCCCGTCCGGTCCGCCCCCAATGCCACATTGGGTGCATCTGACGCACCCAACGCCACATTCGGTGCACGGCACGCACCCAACGTGGCATTGGGGGCACGGGACGCACCCAATGTGGCGTTGGGTGCACGGCACGCACCCAACGTGGCGTTGGGTGCGCGGGACGCGTCCGATGTGGCATTGGGCGCGTGGCCGGAGCGGCCGGAACCGGCGCGGGAGGGACCCGCTTCACAGCCGAACCGCCCGGCAAACGCAACCGAGCCCGAGGTCAAGCGAACCGGTCCGGATCAGCCGCCGCCCATTCCTCCGCCCACTCCTCAGGCGGCTCCGCCAGCAACTGCCCGAGCTCAAGCCAATCGCACCACTGCGCGTACGACAGCACCGTCCGCGCGTCCACCCGCCGCCGCAGCAACCGCGGCGTCAAGTCCTGCGGGTCCGACACCCCCATCGCCGCCATGATGCGCATCGCCGAGGCGACCGTCGCTTCCTGGTAGCGCCGGACCCGCTCGGTCTTGTCCCCGACGTCCAGCGCCCGGGCCCGGCGCGGATCCTGCGTCGCGACTCCCACCGGGCATTTGTTGGTGTGGCAGCGCTGCGACTGGATGCACCCCACCGCGAACATCATCGCCCGCGCCGCGTTGGTGTAGTCCGCGCCCTGGATCAGCCGCTTCACCACGTCCGCCCCGGTCGCGACCTTCCCGCTCGCCCCGAGCCGGATCCGGTCCCGCAATCCGGTGCCGACCAGTGCGTTGTGGACGATGTGCAATCCCTCGGTGAGCGGCGTGCCAAGGTGATCCGCGAACTCCAGCGGGGCCGCGCCGGTGCCGCCTTCGGCTCCGTCGACCACGATGAAGTCCGGTGTGACCCCTTCCGCCAGCATCGCCTTGCACACCGCCAGCACCTGCACCCGCGAACCGACGCAAAGCTTGAACCCGGTCGGTTTCCCGCCGGCCAGCTCGCGCATCCGGGCGAGGAACAGCACCAGTTCCCGCGGCGTCGAGAAAACCCGGTGGTACGGCGGGGAAATCACGGTCTCCCCCTGCGGAACCTCGCGCACCCGGGCGATTTCCGCGTTCACCTTGCTGCCCGGAAGCACCCCGCCCATCCCGGGCTTGGCGCCTTGCGAAAGTTTGAGCGAAACGCATTTCACCGCGTCGTGCGCGGCCTTGTCGGCGAAGGTCGAAGGGTCGAACTCGCCCTCCGAGGTCCGGCAGCCGAAATAGCCGGTCCCGATTTCCCAGATCAAGTCGCCGCCGCCGCGCAGGTGGTATTCCGACAGTCCGCCCTCGCCGGTGTCGTGGGCGAAACCGCCGCGGGCGGCGCCTTGGTTCAGTGCGAGGATCGCGTTGGCGGACAAGGAACCGAAGCTCATCGCGGACACGTTCAGCAACGCCATCTCGTACGGCTTCGTACAGTCCGGTCCGCCGACCCGGACTCGCGGCGCGGTATCCGGAACCGGCACCGGCGCGAGTGACGGGACGAGGAATTCGTATCCCTCGGCGTACACGTCGCGCTCAGTGCCGAATGGTTCTTCCGCGGCAGTGCCTTTGGCGCGCTGGTAGACAATGGACCGGACGTCGCGGTCGTACGGTCGGCCGTCGAAGTTCCGTTCCACAAAGTACTGCTGCATTTCCGGCCGGATGCTTTCGAGGAGAAAGCGCAGATGCCCGAGCACCGGATAGTTCCGCAGTACCGAATGCCGCCGCTGAGTCACGTCGTACACTCCGGTCGCCGCGAATACCAGCAGCGGCACCGCCAGAAACCACCACCACGCCGACACCGCCGCGCTGAGCGCCACCGCCCCGGCCGCGAGCACGACCAGCCCGGCGACCAGTCCGAATCGGACCACACTGAGTCTTGCCACGGCGTCGAAACTAAACCCAGCGGCCGGGGCGCGCAGGCCGGCTAGACAAGCTCGGGCTGCTTGGCCGCGGCCAGCCGCCGCGAGCGGACCGCGAGGAAGATCAGCACCGCCGGGAACAGCAGGTCGCACACCAGGACGCCGCCGGTGTTGCCCGGCGCGTGGTCGCCGTTGGCGAACCACTGGTACACGTGGCCGATCAGCGCGCCCCACAGGAACATTCCGGCTCCGAGGCCCACAGTGATGCGTTCGCGGTCAGTGGCCGAGGGCGAGGCGGCGCGGAAGCCCATCACCGCCAGCCCGAGGTTGGCGAACGCGATCTCGAACTGGAACGGCGAGCGGGCGAACCCGATCGTGTCGGCCATCACGCCCGGCGCGCCGAGGAAGGCGAAGACCATCCACAGGCTGCCGCAGCCGAGCGCGGCGACGGCCCACCACCGCTGCCAGGTTTCGAGTCTCGCCCGCGCCGACGGGCTGTTGCGGGTGCGGACCAGCGCACCGACGACCGCGATCAGCGGCCAGATCAGAGGGAAGGCGGTCTGAGCTGCGTAAGGGATCTCCATGCCGATAAGTCTTGCATGGTTAATATTAACTAGTCAACACTCTGCTAGGATCGCTTCCGTGGACGACGGACTGGGCGATGCCCTGCATCGAGTGGTGTACCTGCTGGGCGAGGCGGCGCGGCAGCGCGCGGACAGCTCGGGAGGGCTGACGTACAGCCAGCTCCGGCTGCTGGGCACGGTGGAAGACATCGAACCGGCGACGCAGCATCAGCTGGCCCAGGCGATGTCGGTGTCCGACCCGGCGATCAGCCGCGCGCTGCGCCCGCTGGAATCGGCCGGGCTCGTCCAGGTGCGCCAAGACCCCGACCACGCCCGGCGGCGGCTGGTCACCCTCACCGACAAGGGCCGGGCCGCCTTCCACGACAGCGGGAAACCGCTGCAGGACGAGCTGCGCGACAGCTTGCTGGAGGCGGGCTTCCCGTACGACCAGTACCTGCGCGACACGAAACGGCTCGCCGACCTGCTGTCGTGAAAAAGGGGGAACGACCGCACCGGTCGTTCCCCCAGAGGCTCAGCGAATCCGGCGACACCGCCGGATTCGCTGCCGAGAAAACCTCAGTAAGCCAGGTTGGGCCGCAGCCACCGCTCCACTTCGGACAGTTCCTCGCCGCGGCGGACGGCGTAGTCCTCCATCTGGTCGCGGCCGAGCCTGCCGACCGTGAAGTACCGCGATTCCGGATGCGCGAAGATCAGCCCGCTCACCGCCGCGGCCGGGGTCATCGCGTACGACTCGGTCAGCCCGATCCCCAGCTCCTTGGCTCCCAGCAGCTCGAAGAGGTCCTTCTTCTCACTGTGGTCCGGGCTCGCCGGGTAGCCGAGCGCCGGGCGGATGCCGCGGAAGCGTTCCGCGTGCAGGTCCGCGAGGTCCGGCTGCACGTCCGGCTCGAACCAGCGGCGGCGGGCCTCCAGGTGCAGATATTCGGCGAACGCCTCCGCCAGCCGGTCCGCCAGCGCCTTCACCATGATCGCCCGGTAGTCGTCGTTTTCGGCTTCGTAGCGGCCGGCCAGATCCTCCGCGCCGTGGATCGCGACGGCGAACCCGCCGAGGTGGTCGCCCGAGCCTGCCGGGGCGATGTAGTCGGCCAGGCACCGGTTCGCGCGGCCGTCCGGCTTCTTCGTCTGCTGGCGCAGCATCGGGAACTTCCAGTCCGAGTACTCGCCGTCGAGCAGGATGTCGTCGCCCTCGGAATGCGCCGGCCAGAACGCGTACGCGCCGCGCGCGGTGAACGAGCCGTTCTCGATGATCTCGTCCAGCAGCTGGTTCGCGTCGTCGAACAGCTCGCGCGCGACCGGCTGGTCGAGGATCGCCGGGTACTTGCCCTTCAGTTCCCAGGCCAGGAACAGGAACTGCCAGTCGATCATCTCGCGCAGCGCGGGAATCGACGGCTCGGCCACGCGCACGCCGGTGAACTCCGGCGTCGGGATCTCGTCGAACGACACCTTCTCGGCGTTCGCCCTGGCCTGTTCCAGCGTCAGCATCGGCGTCGCGTGCCGGTTTTCGTGCTGGACGCGCAGCCGCTGCTGCTCCGCGCGGTTGGCGGTGTCCAGCGCGTCGGCGCGGTCGGTGTCGAGCAGGTCGGACACCACGCCGACCACGCGGGAAGCGTCGAGCACGTGCACCGTCGTGTGGTCGTACGCCGGGGCGATCTTGACCGCGGTGTGCTGCTTCGAGGTGGTCGCGCCGCCGATCAGCAGCGGCAGCTTCAACCCGCGCCGCTGCATTTCCTGCGCGACCGACACCATCTCGTCCAGCGAAGGCGTGATCAGCCCGGACAGCCCGACGACGTCCGCGTGCTCGGCGACCGCGGTGTCGAGGATCTTCGCCGCGGGCACCATCACGCCGAGGTCGATCACCTCGTAGTTGTTGCAGCCCAGCACGACGCCGACGATGTTCTTGCCGATGTCGTGCACGTCGCCCTTGACCGTGGCGAGCACGACCTTGCCCTGCCCGCGAGTCGTCTCGAAGCGGCCCTCGGCCTGCAGTTTGGCCTTCTCCGCCTCCATGTACGGCTCGAGGTAGGCCACCGAACGCTTCATCACCCGCGCGCTTTTCACGACCTGCGGCAGGAACATCTTGCCGGAGCCGAAGAGGTCGCCGACGATCTTCATGCCGTCCATCAGCGGGCCCTCGATCACCTCGAGCGGCCGGGCGAACGACTGCCGGGCCTCCTCGGTGTCCTCCTCGATGAAGTCCACGATGCCGTGCACCAGCGCGTGCGAAAGCCGTTCCGCCACCGGGTTTTCGCGCCAGGACAGGTCGACCACGCGCTTGGTGCCGCTGCCCTTGACCGTCTCGGCGAACTCCACGAGCCGGTCGGTGGCGTCCGGGCGGCGGTCGAACAGGACGTCCTCGACCAGTTCGAGCAGATCCTTCGGGATGTCCTCGTACACCGCGAGCTGGCCTGCGTTCACGATGCCCATGTCGAGCCCGGCGCGCACGGCGTGGAACAGGAACGCCGAGTGCATCGCTTCGCGGACAACGTTGTTGCCGCGGAAGGAGAACGACAGGTTCGAGATGCCGCCGGAGGTGTGCGCGCCCGGACAGCGTTCCTTGATCAGCGGCAGCGCCTCGATGAACGCCTTCGCGTACCCGTTGTGCTCGCTGATGCCGGTGGCGACGGCGAGCACGTTCGGGTCGAAAATGATGTCCTCGCCGGCGAAACCGGCCTCGCGGGTGAGCAGATCGTAAGCGCGGGAACAGATTTCGACCTTGCGCTGGGCGGTGTCGGCCTGGCCCTTCTCGTCGAAGGCCATCACCACGACGCCGGCGCCGTAGTCGCGGATGCGGCGGGCCTGCTCCAGGAACGGGCCCTCGCCTTCCTTGAGGCTGATCGAGTTGACCACGCCCTTGCCCTGCACGCAGCGGAGCCCGGCTTCCAGCACGCTCCAGCGCGAGCTGTCGATCATCACCGGGATGCGCGCGACCTCGGGCTCGGTGGCGATCAGGTTGAGGAATGTCGTCATCTCCTGCTCGGATTCGAGCAGGTCGGCGTCGAAGTTGACGTCGAGCAGGTTCGCGCCGCCGCGGACCTGCTCCAGCGCGACGTCCACCGCCGCCTGGTGGTCGCCCGCCTCGATCAGCCTGCGGAACTTCGCCGAACCGGTGACGTTGGTGCGCTCGCCGATCATCACGAACCCGGTGTCCGCGCCGATCTTGAACGGTTCGAGGCCGGAGAACCGCGTGCTCGCCTCGTGCGCGGGCACCGGCCGCGGCGGAAGGCCCTTGACCGCCTCGGCGATCTTCGCGATGTGCGCGGGCGAGGTGCCGCAGCAGCCGCCGACGATGTTGACCATCCCGGCCCCGGCGAACTCGCCGAGCATGCCGCCGGTCTCCTCCGGCGTCTGGTCGTAGCCGCCGAAGGCGTTGGGCAGGCCCGCGTTCGGGTGGCACGCGGTGTAGGTGTCGGCGAGTTTCGCCAGTTCCTCCACGTGCGGGCGCATTTCGGCGGCGCCGAGCGAACAGTTGACGCCGACGACCATCGGGCGCGCGTGCGCGACCGAGGTCCAGAACGCCTCGACGGTCTGCCCGGAGAGCGTGCGGCCGGACAGGTCGACGATGGTCACCGAGATCCACAGCGGCAGGTGCGGCGCGACCTCGCGGGCCGCGGTGATCGCGGCCTTGCAGTTGAGGGTGTCGAAGATCGTCTCGATCAGCAGCAGGTCGACGCCGCCGTCGGCGAGCGCCTTGATCTGCTCGGCATAGGACGCTTTGACGTCTTCGTAAGTGACCGCGCGGTACGCCGGGTCCTCGACGCGCGGCGACAGCGACAGCGTGACGTTGAGCGGGCCGATCGACCCGGCCACGAACCGGTTGCCGAACTCGTCCGCGGCCTGGCGCGCGAGTTCCGCGGCGCGCAGGTTCATCTCGCGCACCCGGTCCTGCAGGCCGTAGTCGGCCTGGCCGATGCTGGTGGCGGTGAACGTGTTGGTGGTGGTGATGTCCGCGCCCGCGGCGAGGTACTGGCGGTGCACGTCGAGCACGACGTCCGGCCGCGTGAGGTTCAGCAGGTCCGGGTCGCCGGTGACGTCCTTCTCGTGCCCTTCGAGCCAGTCCGCCCGGTAGTCCTCGGGTGTGAGACCGGCGCCCTGCAGCATCGTGCCCCAGGCCCCGTCGAGCACGACGACGCGCTGGTCGAGCAGGTTCCGCAGGTTCTGGGTCATCGCCACCTCCGCATGAGTCCACGGAGGCGCCCTTGGGGATGGTGGTGCCGGCCGAGCGTGGCGGACCACCGGTCCGTTGCAGCGCCTCTCGACCTGGTGGACAAGACTACCGGATGTGACCAGCCCGCGGGCAGGCCTGTTCACTCCTCGGGAATCGAGCGGTCCTCGAGCGGGCTGCCCCGCCACTTCCAGCCGGTCCGCCTGCCCCGTCCGGGCAGGTCGATCCGGCCGGCGCACCAGCGCAGCGCGTCCCACGCGTCGGGAATCGGCTCCTGCTCGGGGAAAAGCCGCGCGACGACGCGGGCGCAGACGTCGCGCGGCGGGTCGATGGCGACGCCGAGGCCCTGGGCGATGTCGTCGCCGTGCAGCAGGAGCTCCACGCAGCCCATCGCGGCGAAACCGGCCGGATCGGAGTTTCCGGTCGGGTGGTAGGCGCGTTCGTCCGGCTGGCTGTCGCGGACCGCGGCGGCGAGGAGCCGCCCGCCGGTCAGGGCGAATTCGAGCAGTTCGGCCGGGGACGCGTCGGCGTCGGTTTTGGCCAGGAAGCGCACGTAATGGTCGGCCGGACGGCTCACGACTTGGGCAGCGTAGGACAGGAGGGTGTCGCCGAGGTGCTCTGCGGTGTAACGGCAATCCCAGTCGAGGTCGCCGGCCGGACGGGTCCAGTCGCCGCCGGTGACGGGCTCGAGAGCGGCGGATACGCAGGCGAGGGCTTCGTCGAGGTCTTCGGCGCGCACGGTCATCGGGTCAGCGTAGAGAAGCCCAGAAGCCGCAGTGGTGATCTTTCGCGAATCCGGTCAGCGGCTGTGCGCCGCCTGGCCGATACGCGACAGCCTGCCCAGTCGGACCGCCGCGGACGAACGCGGTCCAGTCGTCCGCCATCCGGTCCGCGAGCCGTTGCTGCGCTGGGGTGAAAGCTGTTGGCCGGCCGTCGAAATCGAACAGGTACGGCAGTTCCGAGGTGTGCGTGGCCCCGAGCGGGAACGGTGCCCGCAGCGCGCCCGCGGCCGGTGAGGTCGGGTCGTTGAACTCGTACGTCGACACGCTCGGCAGCGAACTGGCGAGGCGCGCGGTCGGGCAGGCGAAGGCCCAGTCGGTGACCACCGCCGCGTACGCGAGGGAAGCGTTGCCGCTGAACGCATCCACCGGGTATTCGCGAGCGACCGCGGCCGCGTTGGGGAAAACATTCGCAAGCGCTTGCGGGTAGCCGTGCCGGGTGATTTCGCGACCGGCCGCCGCCTGCTCGGCGAGGAAGTACGTGAACTCGTCGTGCGTCGTGCCCAGCAGGACCGGCACCGGAGTCGCCGGAACCTTGCCGGGCAGCACTGAGCCGCCGGTGACCGGTCCGGGCATCTCGATGCCCGCGATCGAGCCGTACCCCGGGGCGTCGAGGAGTTTCTCGACTGGCAACGCCCGCAAGCATTCCGCGGCGGTCGCGCGGTCCGGGCAACCGTGCGCGGCGGCGTACTCGACGCTCTTGCGCTCGGCGGCGGGCAGCGTCGCCTGCGCCTGGCACGGTCCGCTTTGGATGATCGCTGCCCGGAACAGCCCGCGCGAGCCGGGGGCGACGAGGTGGTCGCACACCGACATCCCGCCCGCGGACTCCCCCGCGATCGTCACCTGGTTCGGGTCGCCGCCGAAGGATTCGATGTTGTCGCGCACCCACCGCAGTGCCTGCTGCTGGTCGAGGAAGCCGTAGTTCCCCGGCTCCCGGCCCAGCGACGGGTCGGCGAGGAACCCGAGCGCGCCGAGCCGGTAGTTGAGCGTGACGACCACCGCGTCGCCGCGCTCGACGAGCCGCCCGGCTCCGTAACGGTCTCCGCCGCCGCCGAGGAACGCGCCGCCGTGCAGCCACACCAGGACCGGCCGCCCAGTCTGGCCGGACGGCGGGGTCCATACGTTGAGGTAGAGGCAGTCCTCGCTGGTCACTGCTCCGGCGGCGGCTTGCGGACAGCGGGGCCCTGGTTTCGCGGCGTCCCGCTCCCCCGTCCAGGGCTCGACCGGGGCGGGCGGCTGCCAGCGCCGCTCGCCGACAGGTGCGGCCGCGTACGGGATGCCTTGGAAGAGCCGGTGATCGGGAGCGACACTGCCGCGGACGGCGCCGGCCGCGGTGTGCACGACGTCTCCGGCCCGGCTGATGGACGCGTCCGAAGCCGCGCAGGCCGCCCCGGCCAGAACGGGGACGACGGCCAGCGCCGCGAACCACCGTCGCCGAATCCCCCGAAAAGCCGCTGCCACCGGCCGGACGATACCGGCCGGGCCTCCGGGTCCGGCGGCCGGATCATCCGGCGGAGCACGAGAACCACCCCGCCGGGCAGCGTCGAGACCAGACCGAGGACGCCGTAGCCGACCGCGACCGTCACGCCCTGCTCCGCGCCCAGTCCGGCAGCGGCGAACGAAACCGCCGCGGTCCCCTCGCGCGGGCCGAACCCGCCGACGTTCAACGGCATCCCCATCGCCAGCAACGCGAGCACCAGCAGCGGCAGCAGAACGCTCAACGGCGCGGTCGCGCCAGCTGCCCGGGCGGCGACCACGAACAGCGTCAGGTGCCCGGCCACCGCGAGCACGGACCAGCCGGTGACGCCGGGCCACGCACCGAGCACACCGGCCCGGAGGTCGGCCGCCCAGACCTGCCGCAGCCGTTGCCGCATCGCGACCGCCACGACGACCAGCGCCGCGGCCACGATCCCCAGGCAGATGAGCACCTGGCGCGGCAGCAGCTCCGGCCGGAAGACCACGACCGCCAGTCCGGCGACGACCACCACCGTTTGCCCGGCGGCGCGTTCAAGCACAACTGCCCGGACGCCACGACCGACGTCGCCGGATCGTCGGCCGTGCTGCACCGCGCGGTGGACGTCGCCGAGCACGCCTGCCGGTAGGACGCCGTTGAGGAACTGCGCGCCGTAGTAGTCGCCGACGGCTTCGCGGAACGGCAGGCGCAGCCCTAGCCGAGCCGCGACCAGCCGCCAGCGCGCGGCGCTCGCGAGGGTGGTGATCACCCCGATGACCAGCGCTGTTGCGATCGGACCGGGCCCCAGCGCGCGCAGACCTCCGGCGAAAGCGCCGGTGCCGAACCGCCACCACAGTGCGGCGATGAGCGCGGCCCCGGCCATCAGTCGCAGCCACCGCATCAACCCACCGCCAAGATTCCGCCCAGCCGCGCCGCAGCGGCGGGCCACCCCTCCAGTGTGCGCGCTCGCGCGAGCACCGCGGCACGGAGTCGTTTCCGCAGGTCAGGGTCGTCACGCCAGCTTCGGAGCGCGGTCGCCAGCGCAGCCGGGTCGCCAGGCGGGACGAGGACGCCGGGTTGCTCGCCGTCCGGTGCGCGGCCGAGAGCGTCCGGAACGCCGCCGACGTCCGAGGCCAGTACCGGAATCCCGCGTGCGAGCGCTTCGGTGACGACCATGCCGTAGGTCTCCGCGTGCGAGGGCAAGACCAGCAGGTCGGCTCGGTCGTAAGCGGCTTCCAGCGCTGCCCCGGAGAGTGGGCCGGTGAAGCGGGCTCGGGGGTGGCTCAAGCTGGTGGCGTAGGCCGGGTTTCGGGTGCGCGAGCCGACGAAGTCCACACGCAGACCGTCCACTTCGGACAGTGCTTGGATGAGGACGTCCTGTCCCTTGCGCGGGGTCACCGCGGCGACGCAGATCAGCTGGGACACCCCGTCGGTCCCGGACGCTCGCGGGGCCGGATCGGTCCCGGGCGGGGCGACGTGGACGGCGGCGAGGCCGTGGCGGCTCTCGACGGCGCGGGCGGCGGCTGGGCTGGTGACGATGACCTGGTTCGCGAGCCGGAGGGTCTCCCGTTCGCGGGCGTCGAGGTCGGCCGCGCGGTGCGGGCTGTCGTCCGCCAGCGGCAGATGGACGAGCACAGCCAGGTCGAGCCGGGCCGTGTGCGGGGCGAGCACATCCGGCACTCCGCAGGCGACCAGGCCGTCGAGCAGCACTTTCGCACCGTCGGGGACCTCGGCGAGAACCTGGTCCAGCTGACGCCTCGCGTCCTCGCCAGGGTCCGGCCAGGTGCCGTCGACCGGTCGCAGCCGTACCGGCAAGTGCTCGGCGACGCGGCGGTCGTAGGTGTTGCCGCCGCTGGGCACGCTGCGGTCGTCGACGTCGCCGGGCACCACGAAACAGGACAGTCGCACGCTGCCTCCCTCCTCGAAGGAGACAACGGGCGACGGGGCGGTCTGGTTCAGCCTTCGAACGTGTCCGGGTCGGGGCCGGTGCGACGGCCTTCGTCGAGGCCGCTGAGGACGTCCAGGTCGCTGTCGCTGAGGGAGAAGTCGAAGATGTCGATGTTCTCCCGCATCCGCTTCGGCGACGAGGACTTCGGGAACACGACGTTGCCGAGCTGCACGTGCCAGCGCAGCACGATCTGGGCGGGCGTCTTGCCGTGTTTCTCCGCCAGTTCCGCCAGCAGCGGGTCTTCGAGCACCTCGCCCTGGGCGAGCGGGCTCCACGCCTCGGTCACGATGCCGTGCGCCTCGTGGTAGGCGCGCAGTTCCGGTTGCTGCAGCGCGGGATGCAGCTCGATCTGGTTCACCGCGGGCACCGTCGGCGATTCGGCGGCCAGCCGTTCCAGGTGCGCGACCTGGAAGTTGGACACCCCGATCGCGCGGGCCTTGCCGGCGCGGTGAAGTTCCTCGAAACCGTGCCAGGTCGCCACGTACTTGTCCTGTTTCGGCAGCGGCCAGTGGATCAGGTAGAGGTCGACGTAGTCCAAACCGAGCCGCTGCAGGCTGCCCTCCAGCGCGTTGATCGCGTTGTCGTGGCCCTGCGCGTCGTTCGCCAGCTTCGTGGTGACGAAGATTTCCTCGCGCGGCACGCCGGAATCGCGGATGCCCTCGCCGACGCCTTCCTCGTTGCGGTACATCTGCGCCGTGTCGAGGTGCCGGTACCCCGCTTCCAGCGCTTCGCGCACCGCCGCGGCCGTCTCCTCCGGCGGGATCTGGAAGACGCCCAGGCCGAACTGCGGAATCCGGACGCCGTTGTTGAGTTCTAGCTGCGGAACGCGGTTCGTCTCGATCGTCATGTCGGCGACCTACCCGTGCCCGGCGGCGGCGAAACTCGCTCGATCAGGCAGCGACAGTCTCGCCGAGGGCCAGTATTTCGCCCGCGCCGGTCACCGCGAGACAGCGCCGGACCGCGTGTGCCGTCCCGGGCACGACGGCGAGTTCCGGAATCCGCTCGTGCGCGTCGAGCAGGGCGCGGACGCCCGCGCAGCTCAGGAACGCGACGCCGGACAGATCGACGACCACCGGCCCGGTCAACGGTGCGACGGCCGCTTCGAAAACGTGTGCGGTGGCCGCGTCGAGGTCGCCGGCCAAGGCGAGGTGGATCACGTCCGCCCGCCTCGCCGCGCGGACAGTCAATTCCACCGGGGCGGTGACGCCCGGAAGATGGTGAGTCATGGGTTTGCGCTCCTTTCGCAGAGACCTGCTTGGGGCGCTGACCGCAGTATGTCCTGGACAACAGCCAACACTGGCGACCGTACGCGTTCTGCCAGTGCGGTCAACCCGGGCAACGGGAAGGTTCACTCACGCGGCTGCTGAGTCCGCCTGTTCGGGGGGTGCCTGCCCGCCAGGGGTTTCCGCCGGGCCGCGCAGCGGCTGGGTCCGGCCGGGCGAGTGGCGGCAGCCCGCCGGTTTGCCCGGCGGGTGCCCGAATCAGTTCATCGGCCGTTCACTCGCGGGTCGCCTGGCCGGTGCCAGCCCGCTCGATCGACGGCCGGGCCGCGAACTGCCCGCCGAGACGGGAGTCCACTGTGGACCGTCAGTCGCGGAGGGCGAGCTTCGCCAGTTCCTCGTCGAAGTCGAAGCAGCGGTCTTCGGAGCCGACCGGGACCTCGTCGTAGGTGCGGTCGAGGAAATCGGCGAGTTCGTTCGCCGCCGCTTCCAGGACGGCCGATCCGTCCGGAGCGTTCAGCTCGACGAGCACGCGGCTGTCGTCGGCGGCGGGCCGGACCTGGACGTCGCCGTCGCCCGCGGGGGCGAGCAGGCCGTCGGCGAGCAGATCCCGCCCGAACAGCCAGCGCACGACCCCGCCGCCGGCGTGGTAGCCGACCGACACGGCGAACGGATCCGCCGGGTCGTATTCCAGATCGGCGCGCACCGGCAGCGGAACGGACCCGAACGTGCGCAGCCCGAAGATGATCGTCGCGCGGACGACCTGCGGTTCGGTTTCCACGACGGCGCCTCCCTCGTTACCCGGTCGCGAACCTGTCCGGACCGAAGTGAATGTTTCTCAAGTAGTAACGCGCCGTAAGAGCCTAAGCTGCCCAACCGGGCGGATTTCACTCCAACGGTGGAGATCTACGTCTCAGTTGGCTACGCAAGGGCAGCATTGACAGCAGGAACGGGCAGTGCGTCCCTGCGCGCCCGTGCTGGGCGAGAGCGGCCGCGACCTGCGAAAACGGAGGGCCACGATCGTGGATCCGGCCGGGCCCGGATTCGGCGAGGACGACGGAGACCGCGGTTTTCGCCGCTGAAACGAGACCGGAAATCGGCCGGGCCGAAACGGTTCAAAACCGAACGGCGACTCGATTGGCGCGGCTGCCCGGGTTCACCGCGAACAAGCGCCGAACGGCCATTCGCCGGATAGCGGACTCCCCTGTCGGGCACTGTCGCGCGAACCCGGCCCGGCTCGTCCCGGCTCCGGAGCGGATCAACGCGCCATCGCCGCGCAGACGAGCCGGGCCGCCCCGAGCGCCAGCGCCAGATATCCCAGCACCAATGCCGCGGTCGCGCGGCCGCGGCAGCCAGCACCGGCCCGGGCCCGGCGCATTCCGAGGTGGCCGAAGACAATTGCGAACGGCGGCAAGAGCAACGGCCCCAGAACAGCGATCGGCTGGGTGTGCACGGCGTCGCCGAAACCGCTGCCGAGGCTCCGGCCGGAGTAAGTCGCGACGAACACGAGCCAGCTGAGGATGCTGAGCACGAGCGCCGCGGTGGCTGCTCTGGTCGACGTCGGTTCACCCATGTCGCGAAGCCTGCCAGGCGGGGCGGGACCGGTCCTCGCCGCGGACGCTCAACCGTTCACCGGTTCCACTCCTCCAGCCGCACGCCCAGCAGTCCGGCCGCCGCCCGCAGTTCCTTCCTCCGGTCCCCCGGCACCGCGTGCACGTGATTCGCCCCGAAGCGCGACAGAAACGTCTCCGCCGCGACGTCCAGGCGGGCGAAGGCGTGCGGCCACTCCCGCGTGGACCGCGACACCAGTTCCTCCGTCGTCCGCTCGTCGTAGTTTTCGAATTCCCCGAGCACCAGCTGCATCCGGTATTCCCCGGCCGATCGGCTCAGCCGCGCCAGGGTCATCCGGCCCGGGGCGGCGATGTGCTGCACGGAAGCGCCGCCCGCCGGGAAGAAGAACACCTCCGGATACAGGTGCACCTTGGCGAGGTTTTCCGCGGGATCCTCGCTTCGCGCCGCGAACCACGTCGCGTGCTGGCCGGAGTTGCACAAATCCCACACGTCCCGGTCCGGGTGGTAGTGCCGGACGTCGGCGAACAGCACCGGCGTCCCGGTGATCCGGTGCATCAGCTGCATGGTCAGCGCGCCGTCCATGTCCGCCTCGGTCGCGGTGACGTGCACGGCTTTGGGACCGTTCCAGTCGTAAGGATCGTTGAGCAGCGCCTCCGCGACATCGGCGGTCGCGAAGTGCTCGGTCAGTTCCGGTTGTGCTTTGATGCCGGAGAAATCCAGGTGCCGTTCGGCGGCGACGTCGCGCACCGCCAGGTACAGGCGCAGTTGGCGTTCCAGCAATTCCGGGGTGAGCCGATCGCCGTCGTAATGCACGGTGGCGTGTTGTTCCAGCCATTTCCGGCCGTGCGCTGCTTCCTCAGAACTGCCGGATTCCGCGCGGCGGACCAGTTCGTACTGGTCGATTTCCTCGACGTCCACGCCGAATTGGCGCATCCACTGATCGGTGTTGGCCACCGCGGTGTTCATGCCCATCGGCCGCCCGCCGAAGCGGCCGAACGTCGAACCGCGCAGCGACCCGACCGCTGCCGCGGCGCTCGCGTGCGCGCCGACTTCGGCGATCAGCTCCGGGTCGGAAGGCGCGCCCCACAAACGAGTGTGCGCCCGGCCGATCTGGTCGAGCGCGCCTCCGGCGGCAAGCATCCCCACCAGGCCGGGCTCGGTCGGGTCGGTGCTCGCGACGAGCAGCAGCGGGCCCGGCGTCGCGTCCGCGGCCAGCATGGTGAAGTGCGGGAACGCCCAGACCGCGTAGTACAGCACGGTCACGTCCACCGAACTCGCGGCGACCGAGCGCGCGGCCGCGGTGGCGGTGGTGTTCGTGGCGACCAGTCCGCCGGTGACGACGTCATGCCCCGCCTCGGTCAACGCGGCGGTGAACTCGTCCGCTTTGGACCGGATGAAGCCGGTGTTCCGCCGGTGCACGTGGTCGCGTCCGTCGGATACGGCAAGGACACCGATTCGCGCCATAGGTCAGCTCCGGTTCAGCTCGGCGTACACCTGGGCGGCGTTGTCGCGCGTCACCAGGCGGGTGGGCAGGGTCTGCGTCTTGGGCACGGTCTGGCAGTCGACGAGCAGTTTCTTCGCTGCCGCAACGGCTTCCTTGCCGCCAGTGGGATAGAGGAACGTCGCCGACAGCCGGCCCGCCTCCACCGCTTTGATGCCGCCCTCGGGCACCGGCAGGCCGTCGATGCCGACGATCGGCAGGTCCGCGCGGCCCGCGTTCTGCGCGGCGATGCGCGCGCCCTCGGCCATCGGGTCGTTCTCGGAGAACATCGCCTGCGCGTCCGGATGCGCCTTCAGCAACGCGTCCGCCTGCTGCTGTCCCTTGTCCCGCAGCCAATCCGCGTCCGCGCTGCCCACCACGGTGATGTTGCGATCGGTGATGCCCTGGTTGAACCCGTCGCTGCGTTCCTTGGCGGGCGTCGACCCGGCGAGCCCCTTCAATTCGACGACTTTCCCGCCGTGCGGCAGCAATTTCTCGGCGAAGAACTTGCCCGCCTGGCGGCCGATGTCCACGTTGTCCGCGCCGATGAAGGACGTGTACCCGTCGCCGTCGACCTTCCGGTCCAGCACGAGCACCGGAATCCCCTTTTCGTACGCCTTCTTCACCACGCTGGTGAGCGGCGTCGCCTCGTTCGGGCTGATGATCAGCAGGTCGATGCCCTGGGTGAGGAAGGTGTTGACCTGCTCGACCTGTTTCGCGTTGTCCTGTGCGGCATCCGCGTAGCTGACGCTGAACTGCGGCACGCCGCCCGCGGCCTTGCGGACGTCGTCGTCCATCCGGACGCGGTACGGTTCGGCGAGATTCGCCTGGCTCATCCCGATTTTGTACTTGCCTCCCGCGCCTTGGCACTGTTTCGCGGACGGCGCGGTGCCGGACGCCGCGCCCGGCGCGTTCTCGTGGGTGGTGCCGCACGCGGTGACGGCCGAGACGAGGGCCAGCCCCGCCAGTACCGTCCCGCCGCGGAGGATGCCGGACATCTGCTCCTCTTTTCCCCGAACGTCCTATGCCGTGGCCGGGCGCAGCCGCTGCAGGCCCGCGGCGAGCACGATCACCACGCCGACCACGATCAGCTGGACGTTCGAATCGATGTCGTTGAGCTGGAGAATGTTGTCGAGCACGCCGACCAGCAAGGCGCCCGCGACGGTGCCGGACACCGACCCGCGCCCGCCGGACAGGCTGGTCCCGCCGATCACGACGGCCGCGATGGCGTTCAGCTCGTAGCCGGTGCCGTCGTTGGGGCCGCCGAAGTTGTACTGTCCCGCATGGACGATCCCGGCCAGCGCGGCGAGCAGCCCGCACAGCCCGAAGACCAGCACTTTCACCCGGATCACCGGCACCCCGGACAGCACCGCGGCCTTTTCGTTGCCGCCGATCGCGTACACGTGCCGGGAGAACGCGCTCGACCGCAGCACCAGCACCGCCAGCACCGCGACGACCACGAAGAACAGCGCCGGGATCGGCACCACGCCGCCGAACGTCCGCTCGCCCAGCAGCGAGAACGGCACCGAAGCCTCGCCGGGACCGTCTCCGTAGGCGATCGAAACGCCGTGGCCGCCGGACCACATCCGGGCGATCCCGCGCGCGATCTGCATCCCGGCGAGCGTGACGATGAACGACTGGATCCGGAACCGTGCGCTCGCGATCCCTTGCAGCAGCCCGAAACCGAAGCCGAGCGCGAGGATCAGCAGCACGCCCGGCACGAGCCCCCAGCCGCCGCTGGTGAGCAGCAGCGCGACGCCGACGCTGGCCAGCCCCATCACCGAGCCCACCGACAGGTCGATGCCGCCGACCAGGATCACCAGCGTCATGCCGACCGCGATGATGCCGATCTCGGAAATGGCGCGGACGACGTCGAGCAGGTTGCCGCTGCCGAGAAACACCAGCTCGCCGTCGCGGTGCGGGGAAAAGACGATCGCGGCGGCGAAGACGAGAACGAGCCCGAAGACGCTCTGGAACCGGAACACCGCGGCCAGCACGGAACGCCCGGTCACCGGACGTCTCCCATCGACGCGGCGAGCAATTCCGCTTCCCCGGCACTGGCGGTGTCCAGCTCGTGCACGCTGCGTCCGCCGCGCAGCACCACCACGCGGTCGCACACGCCGACTAGTTCAGCCGGTTCCGACGACGCCAGCAGCACGCCGACGCCGCTCCTCGCGGCCTCGCCGAGCAGCCGGTAGATCTCCGCCTTCGCCCCGACGTCCACGCCGCGCGTCGGCTCGTCCAGCAGCAGCAACACCGGTTCGGTGAGCAACGCCCGGCCCAGCACCACTTTCTGCTGGTTCCCGCCGGACAGCGAACCCACCGGATCCGCGAGCGACCCGAGTTTCACGCCGAGCCGCCCCGCCTCTTCCCCGGCCACCTCCCGCTCGCGGCGTCCGGGCACGATCCCGAACCGCGCCAGCCGGTCCACAATGGACAGCACGGTGTTCGCCACGACGGAATGCTCCAGCGCCAGCCCCGCGATCCGCCGGTCCTCCGGCACGAACGCGATCCCGGACCGCAGCGACCGGCGCGGCGAACGCGGCCGGAACTCCTTGCCGCGCAGGAAGATCCGCCCGCCGACCAGCTTTCCGCCGGAAGCGCCGTACAGCGTCTCCAGCAGTTCCGTCCGGCCCGCGCCGAGCAACCCGGCGACCCCGACGATCTCCCCGGCCCGGACCGTGAGGCTGATCCCGTCCGGCTCCCGTCGCCCGGCGCGCGGCCGCACCACGAGATCCTCCACGCGCAGGACGTCGTCCTGATCCGGTTCGGACACGCTGTCCGCGCGGAACATCAGGTGCACCGGACGGCCCACCATCGCCTCGGCGGCCCGCTCGGCGGTCAGCTCCGCCGCGCTGAACTCCGCGACCACCTCGCCGTTGCGCAGCACGGTCGCGCGGTCCGCGACCCGGCCGATCTCGTCCATCCGGTGCGATACGTAGACGATCGCGGCCCCGTCGGCGCGCAACTGGTCGATGACCGTGAACAGCCGCTCCACCTCGCGCGGCGACAACGCCGACGTGGGTTCGTCCATCAACAGGATCCGGGCGTCCAGCGACAGGGCTTTCGCGATGGTGACGAGCTGCTGTTCGCCGGTGCGCAGCCGTTCGACCGGCGTACGCGGATCGAGGTCGACGCCGGAACGCTCCAGCACCTCGCGCGTGGCGGCGACCATCCGCTTCCGGTCGACCGTGCCGCCCCTGGTGTGCGGTTCGCGGCCGAGGAAGACGTTCTCCGCCACCGAAAGCGCGGGCACGAGGTCGAGTTCCTGGTGGATCATCGCGACCCCGGCGCGGCGCGCGTCGGCCGGGCGGGCGAACCGGACCGCCTCCCCCGCGATCCGGATCGCCCCCTCCCCCGCGGCGATCTCTCCGGACAAGATCTTCAGCAGCGTGGACTTGCCTGCCCCGTTCTCGCCCAGCAGTGCGTGCACCTCCCCCTTCGCCGCGGTGAAGTCCACCGCGCCCAGGGCACGCACCCCGCCGTAGGTCTTGCTGACGCCGGCCAGCTCGACCAGCGCGGCGCCACCGTCGCCCATGTCCCGCCCTCTCGGCCCGCCCCACGTCGAGAAATCGATTACCCGCGACGGTAGGGGCACCCCACCGGAGTGTCAAGGGTCACATTTTCCCAGGTTGTGGGGAGTGTCGGCTCCGGTTCCGCCCGCCAGGGCCTGCTCGACCGAGGCGGCCCCGAACGCGGCGCGCGAGACGAAAGTTCGCGAGGGGGTCCTGAGGGAATCAGAGTCAATGGCAGGAACTTAAGCCGCGTGGCCTCAGTCTCGCTGACCGTCCACAAGTGACGCCACTGCCACCGAAATGCCTGATTCACCCTCATCTGCCCGTGTCTGAGGTCCGTGAGGGCCACCCTGAGGGAATCTGATTCCCTCAGGGTTCCCCTCACG
>NZ_JBSHAM010000085.1:0-35163 GCF_053611505.1 Amycolatopsis sp. NPDC054798
GGACTCCTTGGGGGAATCTGATTCCCCCAAGGAGTCCTTCACGGCAACGCTCCCCGGGAGACGGCCGTAAGGTGGACGGCAACGGCTCGACGCAGTGTGCAGGAGAGGAGGTCGGCCCGTGCGGCTCGACCACGAATTCACCGTCCCCGCCCCGATCGGGGAGGTCTGGCAAGCCGTCATCGACCCGGAGCGGGTCGCCCCGTGCATGCCGGGCGCCTCGCTCACCAAGGTGGAGGGGGACACCTTCGCGGGCACGGTGAAGGTCAAGCTGGGGCCGATTTCGCTGCTGTACAAGGGAACCGGCGAGTTCCTGGAGAAGGACGAGGCGGCGCGCAAGGTCGTCATCAAGGCGTCCGGCAAGGACGCCCGCGGCGGCGGCACCGCGGCCGCGACGGTCACCCTCACGCTCACCGAACGCGACGGCGGCACGCACGGCGCGGTCGCCACCGACCTGGCGATCACCGGACGTCCGGCGCAGTTCGGGCGCGGGCTGATCTCCGAGGTGGGCGGCAAGATCCTCGACACCTTCGCGGGGAATCTCGCGGCCTCGCTGGAGACTCCGGCCGACGCGGCTCCGGAAGAGAAGCCCGCGGCGGCAGAGAAACCGGTCGCCGCCGAGAAGCCAGCCGAGAAACCCGCCGCCGAGGAGAAGCCGGTCGCCGACGAGAAACCGCATCTGCGGAGCGTGCCCGCCGGGGGTTCGACCGGCGAGACCGAAGCGATCGATCTGCTCGACTACGCAGGTCAGTCCGTGGCGAAGCGGCTCGCTCCGGTGGCCGCGGGAGCGGTCGTGCTGCTGATCGTGCTGGCTGTCCTGCGGAAGCTGCGCCGCCGCTGACCTGTACGGGGATTGCCCGCCCGCTCTACTCAGAGCGTGCCCGGTGGGCAGTTCGCGGGCGAGTTTTCCCTCGGTTCGGCTAGCTGCGGAGCGGACCCGCTACCCTGGGCAACTTCCGTTGGCCGAGTTTTCGCGTGGGGGCGCCCGTGACGCAGGCACCTGTCCCCATCGGGGTGCGCGGCGCGGTGATGGCCTGGCGCGGCTGGCCGCCGCGCTGGACGATGTGGGCGGTCGCGCGGCGGCGCTGGATCGGCTACGCGATGGCCTGCGAGGCGGTCGCCGTGGCGCTCACGGTGACTGGTCTCGCGACGGGGTTCGGCGGCCCGGTGCAGTTCAGTTCGTTCGGGGTGCTTGTCGGGCTGGGCGTCGCGCAGGCCGAAATGTCGCGCCGGATCGAGCGGCTGCGGCGGTGGATGAGCGGCCAGACGCACATCAACGTCACGTCCGTCTGGTACCTCGCCGGTGCGTTCCTGCTTCCGCCTGCGTGGGTCGCGTTGCTGGCTTTGGTGTTGTACCTACACCTGTGGCTGCGCGTGTGGCGACACGTGCGTACGCGGCCCGCGCATCGCTTCGCGGCGAGTACCGCGTGGGCGATGCTGTCGTGCTTCGCGGCGTCTGCGGTGTTGACCATCGTCGATCTGGACCAACGTCCGCTCGACACCGCGTACGGCGTCCTCGCGCTCGCCTTGGCGGGCGCTGTCTTCGAGCTGGTGAACGTCGTGCTCGTGGCGACGGGCATCTTCCTGTACACGAACAGCCGCTTGCCCGCGGACCTCGTCGGCACCTGGGAAGACAACGCCTTCGAGCTGGCGACGCTCTGTCTCGGCGGGCTCGCTGCGCTGGCGTTCGTCCATCAGCCGGTGCTGGTGGTGTTCGTGCTGCCGCCATTGTTGTTGCTGCACCGCTATCTCCTGCTGAAGCAGCAGTTGCAGGTGGCGGTGGTGACCGACGAGAAGACCGGGCTGCTGAACACCGCGGGCTGGCACGAACTGGCGACCCGGGAATTCACCCGTGCCCGGCGGAGGGGAGCCGGCAGCGGGTTCGCCGTGCTGATGATCGATCTCGACCATTTCAAGCGCATCAACGACACCTACGGTCACCTCACCGGGGACGAGGTGCTGGCCGCGGTCGCCGTGGCGATCGAGGCTTCGGTGCGGCAAAGCGACACCGTCGGCCGGTTCGGCGGCGAGGAGTTCGTGGTCCTGCTGCCCGCGACCGGCGGCACGGACGTGCTCGGGATCGCCGAACGGGTGCGGGTCGCGGTCGGGGAGCTGACCGTCTCGGTGGGAGGTCCGCTGCGGATCAGCGGACTGTCGGTGTCCGTCGGGGTCGCGTGCTATCCGCAGGCGGGCAGCACGCTCGACGAGGTGCTGCGGTCGGCGGACGCCGCGCTGTACCGGGCGAAAGACGGCGGGCGCAACCGGGTGGCGGTCTGAGCCGGAAATACCGGGCGCGGGCAATTGTTGAACGTTGTATGAGCACTGCGGATCACGAGACCGACGTCGTGGTGATCGGGGCCGGGCAGGCCGGGCTGTCGGCGGCGTATCACCTGCGCCGAGCCGGGTTCGCCAACGAACGCGGGTTCGTCGTGCTCGACCACGGCAAGCGCGCGGGCGGAGCGTGGCAGTACCGGTGGCCGTCGCTGGTGGTAGGCAAGGTGCACGGGATTCACGACCTGCCGGGGATGGCGTTCGGGACGCCGGACCCGGCGCGGCCGGCGAGCGAAGCCGTGTCGGAGTACTTCGGGCGCTTCGAGAAGACGTACGACTTGCCGGTGCACCGTCCGGTCGACGTGACCGCGGTGCGGCGCGCGGGGGAGCGGCTGCTGGTCGAATCTCCGGCGGAGACGTGGGCGGCGCGCGCGGTGATCAGCGCGACCGGGACGTGGGATCGGCCGTTCTGGCCGCGGTACCCCGGCAGTTTCGCCGGACGTCAGCTGCATACGGCGGACTACCGCGGTGCTGAGGAGTTCCGCGGCCAGCGCGTGGTGGTCGTCGGCGGCGGGACGTCGGCGGTGCAGTTGCTGATGGAGATCGGTCCGGTCGCCCGGTCGACGGTGTGGGTGACGCGGCGTCCGCCGGTGTGGCGCGAGGAAGAGTTCAGCGAGGACTGGGGCCGCCGGGCGGTGGCGAAGGTGGAGGAGCGGGTGCGGGCCGGGCTGCCGCCGGAGAGCGTCGTGAGTGTGACCGACCTGCCGGTGACTCCGCAGGTGCTCGCCGGCCGGTCGGCGGGGTACCTCGACCGGCGGCCGATGTTCTCGCGGCTGGTTCCCGACGGCGTCGAGTGGGAGGACGGGAGTTTCGAGCCCGCGGACATGATTCTGTGGGCGACCGGGTTTCGGGCTTCGATCGATCATCTGGCGCCGCTGCATTTGCGGACGTCCGGCGGCGGGATCCGGATGGACGGGACTCGCGTGGTGGCGGAGCCGCGGCTGCACTTGGTCGGGTACGGGCCTTCGGCGAGCACGGTGGGGGCGAACCGGGCCGGGCGCGCGGCGGTGCAGGAAGTGCGGCGGTTGCTGCAGCACTGAAGTCCGT
Organism: Amycolatopsis sp. NPDC054798; assembly: GCF_053611505.1. Classification (NCBI taxonomy): domain Bacteria; kingdom Bacillati; phylum Actinomycetota; class Actinomycetes; order Pseudonocardiales; family Pseudonocardiaceae; genus Amycolatopsis; species Amycolatopsis sp. NPDC054798. The sequence continues at coordinate 3,376 of NZ_JBSHAM010000085.1, forward strand.
GTTCCCCTCACGGACCTTTCCGCGGGGAGAAGAGCGCGTTCGGCTGATCGGGCGGTCTTGATCGTTTCACGTCCGTTCCGGGCTTGTCGGGAGAAACGGGGCCCGCTACTCTGCCGTTTTAGTTAGGAAACTTTCTTAACGCCACGAGACGCCGCAGAACCGTAACGCCGCCGCCCTGTTCCCGTCCGGCCCGAAGGAGTGCGACGTGTCCTCGTCCCGTGCCCGAAGTCTCGCCCGGTTCGCGTTGCCGGCCGCCGCGGTGGTGCTGCTGCCCGCCGCGGTGTCGCCCGCGCGCGACGCCAGTGCCGCTGCCGCCGATGTGCTGCTGTCCCAAGGGAAACCAGTCAGTACGTCCACGCTGGAGACATCCACGTTGAGCGGCGAGAACGCCGTCGACGGGAATCTCAAGACGCGTTGGGCCAGTGCGGTCAGCGCCGACGCCCAGTGGTTGCGCGTCGATCTCGGGCAGGCCGCCACGATCCACCGGGTGAAGCTGAACTGGGAAGCCGCTTACGCCAAGAAGTACCGCGTCGAGGTCTCCGACGACGGCGAGAACTTCAAGTCGATCGCGACGATCACCAGCGGAGACGGCGGCACCGACGACCTCACCGGGTTGTCCGGGCACGGCCGCTTCCTGCGCTTCGTCGGCACCGAGCGCGCCACGAAGTACGGCTACTCGCTGTGGGAGCTTCAGGCGTACGGAACGCCGGACTCGTCCGGTGACACGCAGGCGCCCACCGCTCCTTCGAACCTCGCCGCGGGCGAGGTCGGCCCGAACAGCGTTGCGCTGACCTGGGCCGCGGCGACGGACAACGTCGGCGTCAGCGGGTATGAGGTGCTTCGGGACGGCAAGTCCGTCGCCACCAGCGCGACCACGTCCTACACGGACAACGGCCTGTCGCCGGACACCGACTACACCTACACCGTCCGGGCGAAGGACGCCGCCGGGAACACCTCGCCGGTCAGCGGCGCGGTCAAGGTGCACACGAAGCCGGGGACCGCGGGCAACACCTTCGTCCTCGCCGCGGCGGGCGACATCGCCGAGCAGTGCACCGCCAGCAGCTCCAGCTGCATGCACCCGAAGACCGCGAAGCTCGTCCAGGGCCTGAACCCCGCCGCGGTGATCACCATGGGCGACAACCAGTACGACTCCGAGAACACCGGTCTGTCGCTGCAGAACTTCAAGGACTACTACGACAAGACCTGGGGCAAGTTCAAGAGCATCACGCACCCGGTCCCGGGCAACCACGAGACCTACGACGACAACAAGCCGTTCGAGGCCTACGAGCAGTACTTCGGCAAGATCGCCACGCCGAACGGGAAGCGGTACTACAGCTGGGAAATGGGCAACTGGCACTTCATCGCCCTCGACTCCAACGGCTTCGTCGACGACAACGACGGCGGCGAGCTGAAGGACACCGACCAGATGAACTGGATCAAGCAGGACCTGGCGAAGAACACCAAGGGCTGCGTCGCGGCGTACTACCACCACCCGCGGTGGAGCTCCGGCGACCACGGCGACCAGCGCGGTTCCAAGCAGCTGTGGGACCTGTTCGCGCAGAACAAGGTCGACCTGATCCTCAACGGCCACGACCACCACTACGAGCGGTTCGTCCCGCAGGACGCGAGCGGCAAGGCGAACCCGGCCGGTCCGGTCGAGATCATCGGCGGCATGGGCGGGGCGAACCCGTACCCGGTCCACTCCGCGCACCCGACGACGGCGAAGCTGCTCAAGGACACCTTCGGCGTGCTGAAGCTGACGATGACCGACACCACCTTCTCCGAGCAGCTGATCGGTCTCGACGGCAAGGTCCAGGACAGCAGCCCGACCTACACCTGCCACAACTAGGGGCCGGTCATGTACATCGCGACAAGCCGTAGTTCGGACGTCGCGGCGGGCACCGAGCGCAAGACCGGCCTGCGCCGGGTGTCGGCGAACGTCGTCGCACTCGGCGCGGTCAGCCTGGTCACCGACATCTCCTCGGAGATGGTGACCGCGGTGCTCCCGCTGTATCTGGTGCTCGGCCTCGGGCTGAACCCGCTGCAGTTCGGCCTGCTCGACGGGCTTTACGCGGGAGCCACCGCCGTGGTCCGCGTGCTCGGCGGGCATCTGGCCGACCGGTGGCGGCGGCTCAAGGCGGTCGCCGGGTTCGGCTACGGCTTGTCCGCGGTGTGCAAGCTCGGCCTGGTCGCGGCCGGTTCGTCGGTCGCGGCGATCGGCGTGGTGCTCGCCGCCGACCGCACCGGCAAGGGGCTGCGCACGGCCCCGCGCGACGCGTTGATCTCGCTCAGCAGCGAGCCCGACACGCTCGGCCGGTCGTTCGGCGTGCACCGCGCGATGGACACCGTCGGCGCGTTCCTCGGCCCGCTCGTGGCGATGGCCGTGCTCGCGCTGAGCCTCGGCAGCTACACGTCGGTGTTCTTCACCAGTTTCTGCATCGCGGCGATCGCGGTCATGCTGCTGGTGTTGTTCGTCCGCGACCACAAGCAGGAAATCGCCGACCGGGCCGCGGTGTCCGTGCGGGCGGCGTTCGGGCTGTTGCGCGAGCGGGGTTTCCGCCGCGTCGCGATCTGGGCGGCGCTGCTCGGGTTTGTGACGCTTGGCGATTCCTTTGTCTACCTCGTGCTCCAGCGGCGCTGGGATGTCGCGGCGACGTTCTTCCCGTTGCTGCCGCTCGGCACCGCCGGGGTGTATCTCGTCCTGGCAGTGCCGCTGGGCAAGCTGGCGGACCGGATCGGGCGCTGGCCGGTGTTTCTCGGCGGGCACGTCGCGCTGGTCGCCGCGTTGGTCGCGTTGTGCGGGCCGGTGTCCGGATTCTGGCTGGCGGCTCTCGCTTTGGGGCTGCACGGCGTGTTCTACGCTGCTACCGACGGCGTGCTGATGGCCGCCGCCGGGCCGTTGGTGCCCGCTGATCTGCGGGCGACCGGTCTGGCAGTAGTCCAAACCGGACAGGCTGCCGCGCGAATGCTTTCGTCTGTCCTCTTCGGACTCGCCTGGACCTTGTGGGATCTCCAGCCCGCGGTTCTCGTGGCGGCCGGAGCGCTCGCTGTCGTGGCGCTCGGCGCCGCTTTCGCAAGGCCGGTGCGCAAATGAAAAAGGTCGTTCTCGCTGTTGTCGGCACGGTGGTGCTCGCGGCCGCCGCGGTGGTGTACACCGTTGCCGCGCGACCTAGTCCGGCCGAGCCCGCAAAGGTGGAGCATCTTTCCCTCGCGCCTGGGCAGTTGTTCTTTCGCAGCACTAAAACGGGCAACGTCGGCGTTGTTCCGCTCGCGGATCCTGGGGCTGCGCCGAAGTTCAGCGACCTGAAGTGCGACCGGTTCGCCGTGTCCGCGTCGACGGGGATGTGTCTCGCGGTACGGCCCGGCACCCTGCCCGCGGTCAGCGATTTCAGCATCCTCGACCGGAATTTCACCACCACGCACAAGGACTACCTGCCGGGCACACCGAGCCGGGCGCGCGTTTCGCCGGACGGGAAACGGGTGTACTGGACTCTGTTCGTCACCGGTGATTCCTACGCCGCCACCGGGTTCTCGACTCGATCCGGGGTTTACCAGCTGGACAACGGCGAGCTGGAGAAGACGATCGAGGAACTGCCGGTCCTGGTCGACGGGAAGCGGTACTTCTCCTCCGACGTCAACTACTGGGGCATCACGTTCGCCAAGGACGGCAAGCGGTTCTACTCGACGCTGGGCACCAAGGGCAAGACGTATCTCATCGAAGGCGACTACGACACCTACCGCGGGAAAGCGCTGCGGGAAAACGTGGAATGCCCGTCGCTGTCGCCGGACGAAACGCGGATCGCGTTCAAGAAGAAGGTCGGCGAAGGCGTCTGGCGGCTGTCCGTGCTCGACCTCAAGACGATGCGGGAGACCTCGCTCGCCGAGACTCGCAGCGTCGACGACCAGGCGCTCTGGCAGGACGACCACACGATCCTGTACGGACTGGAGAACGCCGTGTGGTCGGTGCCCGCGGACGGGTCCGGTGCTCCGCGCAAGCTGGTCTCCGACGCCGTCTCGCCTGCCGTCACCAGCTGATTCGACATCTCTTTACGTCGTATAGTACCCTCGTGCCCGGCGATACTTTACTACGTAAAGAGATGAGATGGCTGAAGCGACTCTGCACGACGGAACGCGGATCGAAGCACAGGTGCACGGCGGCGGGCCGGTGCTGCTGCTCCCGGTCGACCCCCGGCCCGCCGAAGGACCGGAGGCCGAGGCGGCCCGGCAGTGGGGAGCCGATCCGGAGCTGGGCCGTTCGCTGATCGCGGGCTTCGCCGGGTTCCGGGTGGTGGCTTTCGACTACCAGGGGCATCGGATGGCGCATCCGGCCGAGCTGACGCCGGACGTGGTCACGGCCGACTTCCTGGAGGTCGCGGACGCGGCCGGGGCGGATCGGTTCTCGTACTACGGCTACTCGTGGCTGGCGCTCTCCGGGCTGCAGCTGGCGTTGCGCACGGATCGGCTGGACGCGTTGGTGATGGGCGGGTATCCGCCGTTGGACGGGCCGTACGCGGCGATGCTCGCGGTGACCCGGGCGACGCACGAGATGGCGTTGGCCGGGCTGACGACCGATGCCAAGGCAGAGCCGGGGGATTGGGATTCGGTGGATGTCACCTTGTCGACGGGGCAGACGAAGCAGTTCGTGACGTTGTACGAGGCGTTGCAGGACTTCGACGACCGGGCGGTCGAGCTGTCGTGTCCTCGGTTGTGCTTCGCGGGTTCGGAGGATCGGATCGAGTACGGCGAGCGGTGGGGCGGGGTGACCGTCGACATCGCTGGGCCGTTCTTGCGGGAGCGGGCCGAGCTGGAGGCGCGGGGGTGGACGGTCGAGGTGCTGGACGGGCTGGACCACATGAGCGCGATGCAGGCGTCCGCGGTGCTGCCGGTGGTGCGGCCGTGGCTGGAGAAAGCGGTTTCGTGAGCTATTCCGCTTGCCGCAGCTCGTGTTCCAGCGCTTCCAGTTCCGCGCCGCCGGCCATCTGCCGGGTCAGCTCCGCCAGCTCGATCTCCGGCTTCTCGTAGCAGCCGAGCGGAGCACCGCGTTTGAGGAGCAGGAAGCGGTCGGCCACCGGGTACGCGTGGTGCGGATTGTGCGTGATCAGGACGACGCCCAGGCCCCGGTCGCGGGCCTGGGCCACGTACTTCAGAACCACTCCGGCCTGCTTCACGCCCAACGCCGCGGTCGGCTCGTCCAGGATCAGCACCTTCGCGCCGAAGTGGATGGCGCGGGCGATCGCCACGCACTGCCGTTCGCCGCCGGACAGCGTGCCCACCGGCTGTTCGACATCCCGCAGGTCGATGCCCAGGTCGGCGAGGGCTTTCTTCGTCAGCTCCCGGCCTTTGCGCCGGTCCAGGGCACGGAACGGGCCGAACCCGACGGTCGGCTCGGAGCCGAGGAAGAAATTGCGCCACACGCTCATCAGCGGCACCACGGCGAGATCCTGATACACCGTGGCGATCCCGCGATCCAGCGCCTCTCGCGGAGAGCTGAACCGCACCGGCGCGCCTTCGACGAGGAACTCGCCTTCGTCGTGCTGATGCACCCCGGCGAGGATCTTGATCAAAGTGGACTTTCCCGCGCCGTTGTCGCCCAGCACGCAGGTGACCTCGCCCGCATTGACCACAGTGGACACCCCGCGCAGCGCGACCACCGTGCCGTAACGCTTGCCGACGTCCTTGACTTCCAGGAGAGCGTTCATCGCCGGACCCTTTCCGCGCGCCGCCGCAGAGCGTTGTTGACCAGGACCGCCGCCAGCAGCATGATCCCGAGGAACAGCATGAACCAGTCGTTGTCCCATCCGGCGAACACGATGCCCTGGCGCGCCATGCCGAAGATGAGCGCGCCGATCGCCGCGCCGACGGCCGAACCGAAGCCGCCGGTCAGCAGGCAGCCGCCGATCACCGCGGCGATGATGTACTGGAATTCGAGCCCGATGCCCTGATTCGCCTGCACGCTCGCGAACCGCAGGATGTTGATCGAGCCGACCAGCCATCCGGCCAGCGCGGTGCCCATGAACAGCAGGATTTTGGTGCGCACCACCGGAACGCCGACCGCGCGCGCACTTCCCGCCGAACCGCCGACCGCGAAGATCCAGTTGCCGAACCGGGTGCGCAGGAGCAGCCACGCGGCCACCGCGATCGCGCCGAGCCACCAGACGATGGAGATCTGGAACGGAGTCCCGCCGATGTCCACTGTGGAGGCGAAGACGAACCCGGCGGAGGCGTATCCGTCGGTCGAACGCATGCCGGACACCTGCACGGTGCCGGTCACCAGGCGCGTCACGCCGAGGTTCAAGCCTTGCAAGGCAAGGAAAGTGCCGAGGGTGACGATGAAGCTCGGCAGTCCGGTCTTCATCACCAGCCAGCCGTTGAACGCGCCGACCGCCAGTGCGAACACCAGCGAGGCGAGCAGCGCGAGCCATACGTTCCAGCCCGCCTGGGTGGCTAGGATCGCGGTGACCAGCGACGTCGACGCGGTCATCACGCCCGCCGACAGGTCGAACTCGCCGCCGACCATCAGCAGGGACACCGCCACGGCCATGATGCCCAGCGTCGCCGCGTCGTCCAGCCAGGTCGCGGCACCGCTGGCGCTGAAGAACTTGTCGGTCGCGAAGGTGAAGAACAGGAATACCACGACCGCGCCGAGCAGCGCGCCGATCTCCGGGCGCACCACCAGCCGGTCGGTCAGCCGCGGTTTCGCCAGCCGTTCGTCGAGGGTCGTCATCGGGTGCCCCTTTGCACGTACTGGCCGACCTTGTCCACTGTGGATTTGTCGACCAGGTCGGGTCCGGTGAGCACCGGTTTCCCGCCGCCGACGACGTTCGCGTTGTCCCGGTACAGCTTCAGGAACTGCACCGGGAGATAGCCCTGTTCGTACTGCTGCTGATCGACCGCGAACAGCACGTCGCCGCCCTTGATCGCGGCGACCACGTCGGAATTCAGGTCGAAGGTGGCGACCTGCGCCTTCGCGCCCACTGACTTGATCGCGCTCACCGCACGAGCGGCGACCTGCGAGTTCAGCGTGAGGACGGCGTCGATCGACGGGTCGGTCTGCACCGCGCCGCGGATGCGCGATTCGGCGTCGGTCGGGTTGGAGATGTCCACCTGCAGCGTCTGCACGGTGCCGGCGAAGCCGGTCTTCGCGCCGTCGCAACGCTGTGCTTGCCCGACGTTCCCGGCCTCGTGGATCACGCACAACAGCTTGTGCTTGCCGAGGGCTTTGAACTTCTTCCCGGCTTCTTCACCGGCGATCGACTCGTTTTGCCCGACGTGGGTGAGCGCGCCGTACGCCGCGCTCTTGTCCTCGCCGGAGTTGATGGTGATCACCGGAATCCCGGCGCGCACTGCGGCTTCGATGGACGGACGCAGCGCTTCCGGGTTCGCCATCGACACCACGAGCCCGCCGGTTTGCTGCGCGACTGCGTTGTCGATCAGCTTCGCCTGCGCGCCCGGATCGCCGTCGGACGTGTATTCGACTTGTACGCCAAGGTCTTTGCCTGCCTGCTCGGCACCGTTCTTCACCACGTTCCAGAACGCGTCGCCCGCGGTGCCGTGTGTGATGACCGAAACCTTCAGCGGTCCGGACGGCGCCGGTGCGGCGGCGGGCGCGGTCGTTTTCGGCTCGGCGGCCGGCCCGGTGCACGCCGCCAGCAGCACGCCCGCGGCCAGCAGGCCCGCCACTGCGCGGCCGGAGCGCCGGACGCGCTCCCAGCGATGGGACATCGTTGTCTCTCCTCGCTTGTCTTCCAAGATCAGCCGGTGATTTTCCGCAGGTACGAGAGGCTGGTCGCGACGTCTTGGCCGGGACGGTCCACCGGGCTGTCGTCGCTCAGCGCGGTGTCCTGCTCCAGCACATACCAGCCGTCGTAGCCCGCTTCGGTCACGGAGCGGACCATGGCTTCGATGTCCACGTCGCCTTCGCCGAGCGGGACGTAGAGACCCTTGCCGACAGCTTCGGTGTACGGCAGTTTGCCGGTCCGGACAGCTTCGGCCAGTTCGCCGCGGACGTCCTTGAGATGCAGATGCCCGATCCGTTGCGGGTGCCGCTGGGCGAGCGCGACCGGGTCGGTGCCGCCGATCAGGAGGTGACCGGTGTCGAGACAGAGCCGGAGATCCGAGTCGGCCAGGAAGCGTTCGACCTCGTCCTCGGTTTCGACGTGTGTGCCGACGTGCGGGTGCAGGACTGTTTTCAGGCCGTGTTTCGCCGCTGTGTCACGGATTTTTCCTGCCGTGCTGACCAAAGCGGACCATTCGGCGTCGGTCAGGATGGGCCGTTCGTCGTAACCGTCGAGGCCGGTCGCGGCGGCGAGGACGAGCGTTCCGCCGCCGCAGGCCGCGAAGAGCGTGGCTGAGTCTTCCGCTTCGGCGACGGCTGCTTCCGGGTTTTCGTGCAGTGGCACGGCGAGGAAGCCGCCGACGAGTTCGAGCTGATACTTCGCCAGAAGCGCTTTCAGTTCGGCCGGTTCGCGCGGCAGGTAGCCGGGCGGCCCCAATTCCGTTGCGGTGACGCCCAGTCCGGCCATTTCGCTGAGCACAACCGGGGCGTCGAGCACACGGCCCCATCCCGGCACCTCGCAGACTCCCCACGAGATCGGGGCGGCGGCGACGCGGATCTTCGCGGTCATGGATCCCTCTCCGGTCGGGGGACAAGCGAGAGCGCTCTCTTGATTAGAGCGCTCTAAGCTTGTAGCGTCCGACCCGTCGCGTCAAGCGCTTCTCCGGGGAGGTTTTCAGATGGGGAAGCCCACCATGGAGGACGTCGCCGCGCGCGCCGGAGTCTCCCGCGCGCTGGTGTCGCTTGTAATGCGCAACGCGCCGAACGTCTCGGCGCAGCGGCGCGCGGCGGTGCTCAAAGCGGCTGAGGAACTGGGTTATTCGCCGCACGTGATGGCGAGGTCTCTCGCGAGCCGGACGTCGACGGTGCTCGGCGTGATGGTGAACGATCTGCGCAACGCCTTCTTCGCCGATGTCGTGGAAGGGCTGGACGCGGCGGCTCAAGCGGCCGGGTTCGATTTGATTCTCAACACCGGCGGCCGGATGCCTTCCCGGGAAGGCGCGGCGTTGCGCAGTCTTCTGTCGTTCCGTCCGGCTGGCGTTGTGCTGTTGTCGCCGGTGGTTCCGACTGCTGCGATAGAAGCTGCTGCGCGGCAGTGTCCGGTAGTGTTGGTGTCGCGCGCTTCTCGACTGTCCTCTGTGGATACCGTGAACGATGACGGCGAGGCTGGCGCGGCGCTGGCTGTCGAACACCTGGTACAGCTGGGGCATCGTCGGATCGCGCACCTCGACGGCGGGGGAGCGGCCGGTGCCGCCGCGCGGCGGCGAGGCTTCCGGCAAGCGATGCGAGAGCACGGTCTGGAACCGATCGTGATCCGCAGCGAACACACCGACACCGCGGGCGAGAAAGCCGTGCAGGAGTTGTTGTCCTCGTACTCTCCGGCACCCACGGCATTGCTGGCGGGCAACGACTTCAACGCGGTGGGCGCGATCTCGGCGCTCGAAGAGCACGGCTTGCGGGTGCCGGAGGACGTTTCGGTAGTCGGCTACGACAACACGTCGCTGGCTTCGCTACGGCACATCTCACTGACCACAGTGGACCAACCGCGCGCGGAAATGGCCCGGCTGGCCTTCGACGCGCTGTTGGAACGCGTACGCGGTGAACGCACCGAACCGGTGCGGCATCTGCTTCATCCGTCCCTGGTCGTACGGGAGACCACGGGGCCGAACTGGGAGGCACAGCGATGAGGTTGGGACTGGCAGGAGCCGGACGGATCGGCGCCGCGCACGCGGAAACGCTCGCGGGCTTCGACGAGGTCGCGTCGGTGGTCGTCGCGGACGTGGATCCCGCGCGGGCACAGGCGGTCGCGGCCGGGCTTGGAGTCGAGTCCGTCGAGGGGATCGACGCACTGTTCCGGTCTGGTCTCGACGGTCTGGTCATCGCGGCGGCCACGGACGCGCATCCGGAGCTGATCATCAAGGCGGTCGACGCGCGAGTGCCGGTGTTCTGCGAAAAGCCGGTCGCCGCGGACATCCCCGGCACACTGGCGGTGATCGACCGGATCGCGGATTCGGACGTCCCGGTGCAGATCGGTTTCCAGCGCCGGTTCGACGCGGGCTACCAGGCCGCGCGGGTCGCGGTGGAGAGCGGGGAACTCGGCTGGCTGCACAGCGTCCGGGCGACCACTTTGGACCCAGCACCCCCGCCCGCGGCCTACATCGCGCACTCTGGCGGTCTGTTCCGGGACTGCGGGGTGCACGACTTCGACATCCTCCGGTGGGCGACCGGGCGGGAGGTCGAGGAGGTGTATGCCTTGGGGCGCAACAAGGGCGAGCAGTTCTTCGCCGACGCCGGAGACGTCGACACGGCGGCGGTGGCGATGACTCTCGACGACGGAACCCTCGCGACGGTTTCCCTGACCCGCTACAACGGCGCGGGCTACGACGTTCGTTTCGAGGCCCTCGGCTCGGCGGGCAATGTCGTGGTGGGACTGGACGACCAGGCTCCGTTGCGGTCGGTGGAACCCGGCGTCGCGCCGTTGCCGGGACCGGCGTATCCCGGCTTCATGGAACGGTTCCGGACGGCTTACGCCGCTGAACTGCGGGCGTTCCTGGACGTGGCCGCCCGGCGGATTCCTTCGCCGGCGGGGGCGGGGGACGCGTTGGAGGCGTTCTACATCGCGGAGGCGTGCGAGGTTTCGCGGCGGGAGAACCGTCCGGTGCGGGTGGCTGAAGTGCGGCGGTGAGTCAAGGTTTCGGGAAGTAGGTGACTACCTCGGCGAGGGCGTTGAGTTCTTCGGCGTCGAAGCGGCCGGTGGCGGTGTCTGCCTCGCCGATGACCATGGTCCGTCCGAGAGGTCTCGGGTGGTAGTGATGGCCGGTGAAGCGGAAGTTCGCCAGGCCGAGCAGCACGCCGCCGAGCGGAGTCACGTCTCCGTTGCCCTGCACCCGCTCGACCCGCTCGAACGCGGCGGCGTCTTTCTTGGTCCGGAACCCGATCCACGCCACGGACAGCACCGCCGCGTTGCCGTGGCCGTCGCCGACCGCGTACAACCTCATGGCGAGCGAGGTGCACGGAGTGCGGGTGAAGAATTCCTGCACCTTGCCCGTCGAATTGAGCAGGCACTTCAGGTCGCGTTTCACAGTCCGCTTCAGCTCTTTGAGCTTGAACCGGCTGAAGGTTTCAGCTGTTTTCCCTCGCTGGGCGGATTTCCGTCCTTCCGCTTTTCTGACCGAGGGAGCGCGGCCGGGCAACGAATCCGCGACGTCCCCGGCGAGGTTGCCAGGGAGAGCGTCCGCGGCGATGCCAGTTCCTCCCTCGACCGCGGCACCGCCGCCGAGCGCGGTGATCCCGCCTCCTCCGATGACGGCGGCGACTCCGGCGGCGATGACGACCCCGCCGCCACGCCTCCGCCGTCCGTCGCCGTCGGGAATACGGCGCCTGCGTCCTAATTCGTCGGTGTACCAGTCATCTGCCATGCCAGCGATCCCCTCCGCGCCCCTCGATCAGCTGTGCGTGGAGAAAAGAAAACTCCGAGAAAGGCGAGGAGTGAAACGGAATCTGGCAAGTTCACCTAAATGTCGGAATGCGACGGTAAGTCAGGCGCGCGGGCGAAGCAGCTTCTCCACCAACGTATCCACCAAATCCCGCCCCACCACCGCGCCCGTCAACGCCCCATAGACAATCGGCCCGAGCAAAGCGTCCATTGTGGCCTCCGGGTCGAGCACCGGAGAAATCTCGCCCGCCTCGGCGGCCCGCGTCAGCATCTCGCGTTCCGCTATCTGGCGCGGTTCCAGGTAACGCTCGTGGAAGCGGGCTGCGGTTCCCACGTCGTGCTGGGCCTCGGCCAGGAGGGTGAGCAGGCATTTCCCCGCCGGGTCCTCGGCGAGGAAATGCGCGAAATCCCGGAGATAAGCGCGGATGCTGTCCGCGGTCGGCAGTTCCGTCGGCACCGGCAGGCGTTTCGCGCTGTCCTCGATCAGCGTGTCCAGCAGGATTTCGACCTTGGACGGCCACCAGCGGTAGATCGTCTGCTTCGCGACGCCGGCGCGGCGGGCGATCGCTTCGACGGTCAGCGCGCTGAAGCCGTGCTCGACCAGCAGATCGTCGGCGGCGTGGAGTACGGCCAGGCGGGCGGCCTCGTCGCGCCGGTTGCCGGAGCGTGCCCTGCGGGGCTGGGAGTTCACTGCGGGCATGCCGGTCACCTTACCGTGCTACTGTCTAGACGTTACGTCGCGTCTAGACAAGGAGTCGGCCATGGCACTGCGCCGGGCATTGGTAGTCGGAGCTTCGCGGGGACTGGGATTGGTGCTGGTCACCGAGCTGGACCGGCGTGGGTGGGAGGTCATCGCGACCACTCGCGACGGAGTGCCGCCGCGGGAAGGGATGCGGACCGAGCAGCTGGAGATGACCGACGAGGCACAGATCGCCGCGTTGCGCGGCAGAGTCGACGGTCCGCTCGATCTGCTTTTCGTGAACGCGGCGATCAACCAAGGGAATTTGCCGATCAGCGAGGTGCCGACGGCGATGTTCGCCGAAGTGATGATCACCAACGCGTTGAGCCCGCTGAGAGTCCTCGAAGGACTGCGCGAACTGGTCGCGCCGGGCGGCACGGTCGCGGTGATGTCGTCCGAACAAGGCAGCGTCTCGATGAACGTCGAGCCTGGATACGAGCTGTACAAGGCGAGCAAGGCCGCGCTCAACCAGCTCATGCGCAGCTACGCCACCCGGCACGAGGCCGACGGGCACACCAAACTGCTCATCGACCCCGGCCACAACCGGACGCGGCTCGGCGGGCCGGACGCGCCGTTGCTGCCCGAGGAAAGCGTCCCCGCGGTCGTCGACGTGCTGGAAGCGCAGGCGGGGGAGCCCGGCCTGCAGTTCCTCGACCGCTTCGGCAAGCCGGTTCCCTGGTAACGACTGGGCCGATCGGGTAGCGCACGGCGGCTTCGCGTGCCAAGCTGCGGGGCGTGCCTGGATCCGGAGAATCCGAGATCGTGCTGATCCCGCTCGACGAGCAGGGGCTGGAGCGGCTGCTGGAAGCCGCGGTGGCCGACGCCGAACCGACCGAGGTCATGCCGCCGGTGGAAGGTCCCGCCGGATGGACCGAAGCCCGCCGCGAAGCGTTTCTCGCCTTTCACCGCCGACGATCCCTCAACCCGGACACCGCCATCGAGACGACGTGGGTCGTGGAGGTCGACGGCCGGGTCTGCGGGGCGGCCCGGCTGCGGCCGGTGTCCGGGCGGTCCGCGCTGGAGGTCGAGGCCGGGGTGTGGCTCGGCCGGTCGGCGCGCGGACGCGGGATCGGCCGGAAGGTGACCGCGGTGCTGCTGGACGCGGCCCGCGACGGCGGCGCGGCGAAATTCGTCGCGACGACCACTGTGGACAACGCGGCGGCCCAGCGGTTGCTGAGCGGAACCGGTGCGGAACTGGACGTGCGCGGCACGGAGATCGACGCGCACCTCGACTTCTGACCGACCGCCGCCCGCGAGCGTGGGCTCGGAGGTCCGTGAAGGGCTCCTTGAGGGAATCAGATTCCCTCAAGGAGCCCTTCACGGACAGCGGCGGGGCAAGGGGTCAGTCGAGTTCCAGCTCCGGCGAGTACATCTCGAACCAGTGGTGCAGGTCGAGCGCCCGGTCCATGCCGACCCGCTGCGCCTGGGTGATCGCCGCCGGGTCCGTGTCCGCCGACTGCTGCAGCCAGTCCCGCCCGACCAGCTGGAACAGAGGATTGTCCTTCTGTGCCAAGGCTTCCTTGATCTGCTGCTGCAACGCCACCGCGTACCCGGGGTCCTGAGTGGACGGATACGGGCTCTTCACCCGGTCCCGCACCGACGCCGGCAGCACGTGCTTCGTCGCGTGCCGCAGGAGGCTCTTTTCCCGGCCGTCGTAGGTCTTAAGCGACCACGGCGTGTTGTAGACGTACTCCACGAGCCGGTGGTCGCAGAACGGCACGCGCACTTCCAGGCCCACCGCCATCGACATCCGGTCCTTGCGGTCGAGCAGCTGCCGCACGAAGCGGGTCAGGTGCAGGTGGCAGATGACCCGCATCCGGGACTCCCGCTCGGATTCGCCGTCCAGCAGGTCCACTTCGGACACCGCGGTCCGGTACTGGTCGGCGATGTAGGAATCCAGGTCCAGCTTCGCGGCGACGCCTGGTTCGAGCACTGAACCGCGGTTCTCCATCAGGCTGTTGCGGAACGCCAGCCACGGGAAGGTGTCCGCGTTCACCGCGGCCTCGTCGTGGAACCAGCGGTACCCGCCGAACACCTCGTCGGCCGATTCGCCGGACAGCGCGACCGTCGATTCGCCGCGGATCGCCTTGAACAGCAAGTACAGCGACATGTCCATGTCGCCGAGCCCGGACGGGATGTCGCGGGCGCGCACCACCTTGCGGCGCACCTCGGGGTCGCTCAGGTCGGCCGGGTTCAGCATCACGTCCTGGTGCGCGGAACCGACGAGCTTGGCGACGTCGCGGATGTAGGGCGAGTCGGGGGTGTCGCGCATCTCGTCGGGCTGGAAGTTCTCCTCCTGCCCGAAAAAGTCCACCGAGAAGGTGCGCAGCTGCTCGCCTTCCTCGGCCAGCCGGGCGGCGGCGAGGCCGGTGACCGCGCTCGAGTCGAGGCCGCCGGACAGCAGCACGCAGCGCGGGACGTCGGCGATCAGCTGCCGGTTGACGATGTCGGTCATCAGCTCGCGCACGCGCTCGACCGTCGTCTCCTGGTCGTCGGTGTGCTGTTTCGCGTCGAGCTTCCAGTAGGTGCGGGTGTTGATGCCCTCGCGGGTCACGGTCACGACGGTGGCCGGGTCGACCTCGTACATGCCCTTCCACAGCGACCAGCCCGGCCGCTTCGTGAAGCCCATCAGCTCGCGCAGTCCGTCGCTGTCGACCGCCTTGCGCGCCAACGGGTTCGCCAGGATCGCCTTCGGCTCGGAGCCGAACAGGACGCCGTCGCGGGTGGGGTAGTAGTAGAACGGCTTGATGCCCATCCGGTCGCGGATCATCACGAGCTTCTGGTCGCGCTCGTCCCAGATCGCGAACGCGTACATGCCGTTGAGGTGGTCCACGACCTCAGTGCCCCACTGCAGGTAGCCGTGCAGCACGACCTCGGTGTCGCTGTCGGTCTCCCAGCGGTGGCCCAGTTTGGTGAGTTCTTCACGGAGTTCGGAGAAGTTGTACGCCTCGCCGCTGTAGACCATCGCGACCTCGCCGTTCGGGGTCTTGACGCTCATCGGCTGGCGTCCGCCCGGCAGGTCGATGATGGCGAGCCGGCGGTGGCCCAGCGCGACCGAGCGGCGGACCCAGGTGCCCCGGTCGTCGGGTCCTCGGCAGGCCATGGTCTCGGTCATCGCGTCCGCGATCTCCCGCTGCTGCGTGAGATCGGTGTCGTAGGAAACCCAGCCCGCGATTCCGCACATACGAGCCCTCCTGGAAGGTCGGCGATTAGTTAGTTAGTTGATACAACTATTGGTTACTCAGGTGTAACACGAACCCCGGATCTTTGTCTGCCCGAATTGCACTCTCTGTCCTTGATCCATTACCGGTTGTGCCGCAAGTCACCCACCAACTACGGACCGTCACTCGCCTCCGTCGCCCTGAAGGGCGCTTGACGTAGTGGCCCGGGTCACCGGCCGTCAAGATCGCGTAAACGCCCCCAGGTCGCGGTGTCAAGGAGGCGTCAGACGCGGGTGCTTACGCTCCGCGACGGCCGCACAGTGGCTCTCGACCGACGGTCATCCCGTGCCGGGTGACCCTTCCTGAGAGGTGCCTCGTGGCGGATTTGCTGTACGCCCTATTGCTCATCGGCGTTTTCGTGGTGCTCGCCAGTGTCCTGCGCGGGCTGGAGAAGCTGTGAGCGGCGCGGGCACCGTGGCCAACATCGTCGGCGGACTGCTGGCGCTTGGCCTCCTCGGCTACCTGTTCGTCGCCCTCGTGAGGCCGGAGAAATTCTGAGATGAGTGACGTCGCGGCCGGCTTCCTGCAAGCCGGCGTGCTCCTGGTCGCCCTCGCGGTGGTCTACAAACCCCTCGGCGACTACCTCGCCCGCGTCTTCTCCACCGGGAAGCATCTGCGGGTCGAGAAGGCCCTGTACAAGATCGTCCGGGTCGACCCGGACACCGAACAGCACTGGAAGACCTACGCCTCCGGCGTGCTCGGCTTCTCGTTCGTCTCGGTGATCCTGCTGTACCTGTTGCAGCGCCTGCAGTCGATCCTGCCGTGGAACTTCGACCGCGGCCCGGTTTCGCCCGCCGTCGCGTTCAACACCGCGGTTTCGTTCGTGACCAACACGAACTGGCAGTCCTACACGCCCGAGACGACCATGGGCCACTTCGCCCAGATGGCCGGGCTCACCGTGCAGAACTTCCTGTCCGCGGGCGTCGGGCTCGCCGTGGCGATCGCGGTGACGCGCGGGTTCATCCGCTCGCGCACCGACCGCCTCGGCAACTTCTGGGTGGACCTGACCCGCGGCACGATCCGCGTGCTGCTGCCGATGGCGTTCGTGTTCGCGATCGTCCTCGTGGCGCTCGGCGTGGTGCAGAGCCTGCGCTCCGGCGTCGCGGTGACGAACCCGGACGGCAGCACCAGCACGATCGCGCTGGCTCCGGCGGCGAGCCAGGAAGCGATCAAGGAACTCGGCACGAACGGCGGCGGCATCTTCAACGCCAACTCCGCGCACCCGTTCGAGAACCCGAACGTCTGGACCAACGTCATCGAGATGTTCCTGATCCTCGTGATCCCGGTCTGCCTCACCCGCGCCTTCGGGCAGCTGGTCGGCAACCGCAAGCAGGGCTACGTCCTGCTGTCGGTGATGGCCGGTCTGTGGACCGCGATGCTCGCGGTGATCTGGACGTCCGAGGCGCGCACGAACAGCCCGTCGGCACTGGCCGCGGGGGCGAATCTCGAAGGCAAGGAGCAGCGGTTCGGGATCGGCGGGACGTCGCTGTTCGCCGACACCACCACCGGCA
Organism: Amycolatopsis sp. NPDC054798; assembly: GCF_053611505.1. NCBI lineage: Bacteria > Bacillati > Actinomycetota > Actinomycetes > Pseudonocardiales > Pseudonocardiaceae > Amycolatopsis > Amycolatopsis sp. NPDC054798. The sequence continues at coordinate 20,336 of NZ_JBSHAM010000085.1, forward strand.
CTTCGACCGGTGCGGTCAACGGCGCGCACGACAGCCTGTCCGGCCTCGGCGGCGGCGGCACGATGCTGAACATGCTCTTCGGCGAGGTTTCGCCGGGCGGCGTCGGCACCGGCATGTACGGCATTCTCGTGATGGCCGTGATCGCGATGTTCCTGGCGGGCCTGATGGTCGGCCGGACGCCGGAGTACCTGGGCAAGAAGCTCGGCAAGCGCGAGGTCACCTGCGCGGCGATCGCGATGCTGGCGATGCCCACCGTGGTCCTGCTCGGCTCCGGCATCGCCCTGATGCTGCCGGGGACCCGGGACGCGCTCAGCAACTCCGGGCCGCACGGGCTGTCGGAAGTCCTTTACGGCTACACGTCCGCGGGCAACAACAACGGCAGTGCCTTCGGCGGTCTCACCGCGACCAGCGACTGGTTCCAGGCGTCGCTTTCGGTGGCCATGCTGATCGGCCGGTTCGTGCCGATCGTCGCGGTGCTCTGCCTGGCGGGTTCGCTCGCCTCGCAGAAGAAAGTCCCGGAAACCGCGGGCACGCTGCCCACCACCGGGCCGCTGTTCGGAACGTTGCTGACCGGCACCGTCGTCCTCGTCGCGGCCCTCACGTTCATCCCTGCGCTCGCGCTGGGGCCGATTGCAGAGGCTTTGGCATGACCATCACCCAAGAGCGGACTCCGGAAGAGGAGACGCAGCACCACGTAGAAAACGCCGGACGCGTCGGAGCGGGCGTGTTCAGCCCGAAGCAGCTGTGGTCGTCCATGCCGGACGCGCTGCGCAAGCTGAACCCGCGCCACCAGCTCAAAAACCCGGTGATGTTCGTGGTGTGGGCCGGTTCGGTCCTGACCACTGTCTTCGCGGTCACCGACCCGAGCGTGTTCTCCATCCTGATCGCGGTGTGGCTGTGGTTCACCGTCGTGTTCGCGAACCTGGCCGAGGCCGTCGCCGAGGGGCGCGGCAAGGCGCAGGCGGAATCCTTGCGGCGGACCAAAAAGGAGACCGTCGCGCGGCGGCTCACCGAGGACGGCTCCGAGGAGCAGGTGCCCGGGGTGGACCTGCGCGTCGGAGACCGCGTGGTGGTCGAGGCGGGGCAGGTGATCCCCGGTGACGGCGACGTCGTCGAGGGCATCGCCACCGTCGACGAATCGGCCATCACCGGCGAGTCGGCCCCGGTGATCCGGGAGTCCGGCGGCGACCGCTCGGCGGTCACCGGCGGCACCACGGTGCTGAGCGACCGGATCGTGGTGCGGATCAGCACCAAGCCCGGCGAGTCCTTTGTGGACCGGATGATCGCGTTGGTGGAAGGCGCTTCCCGGCAGAAGACGCCGAACGAGATCGCGCTGACCATCCTGCTGTCCACGCTGACCATCATCTTCCTGCTCGCCGTCGTGGCGCTGCAGCCGATGGCCGCGTACTCCGGCAGCGAGCAGTCGGTGATCGTGCTGACCGCGCTGCTGGTCTGCCTGATCCCGACCACGATCGGCGCGCTGCTGAGCGCGATCGGCATCGCCGGGATGGACCGGCTGGTGCAGCGCAACGTCCTCGCCACCTCCGGCCGGGCGGTCGAAGCCGCCGGAGACGTGTCGACGCTGCTTCTGGACAAGACCGGCACGATCACCTTCGGCAACCGGCGCGCGACCGAGCTGATCCCGGTCGGTACGTCCACTGTGGACGACCTGGCCCGCGCGGCCCGGCTGTCCAGCCTCGCCGACGGCACGCCGGAAGGCCGCAGCATCGTCGAGCTGATCGCCGAGCAGCACGGGCTGCCGGGTGCGGCGGACGAGAGCGAAAAGCTCGCCGAGTTCGTTCCGTTCACCGCCCAGACCCGGATGAGCGGTGTCGACCTCGACGGCCGCGAGGTCCGCAAGGGCGCGACTTCGGCGGTCCGCCAGTGGGTCCGCGACCACGGCGGCGACGTGCCGGACGAGACCGAACGCGTCGTGGACGAGATCAGCCAGCAGGGCGGGACCCCGCTGGTGGTCGCGGAAGCCGCCGGCGGGACGGCGTTCGTGCGCGGCGTGATCCGGCTGTCGGACGTGGTGAAGCCGGGCATGAAGGAGCGCTTCGAGGAACTGCGCTCGATGGGCATCAAGACGGTGATGATCACCGGCGACAACCCGCTCACCGCGAAGGCCATCGCCGAGGACGCGGGCGTCGACGACTATCTCGCCGAGGCCAAGCCCGAGGACAAGATGGCGCTCATCAAGAAGGAGCAGGAGGGCGGGCGGCTCGTCGCGATGACCGGCGACGGCACGAACGACGCGCCCGCGCTCGCGCAGTCCGACGTCGGCGTGGCGATGAACACCGGGACCATGGCGGCGAAAGAGGCCGGCAACATGGTCGACCTCGACTCGAACCCGACGAAGCTGATCGAGATCGTCGGCATCGGCAAGCAGCTGCTGATCACCCGCGGCGCGCTCACCACGTTCAGCGTGGCGAACGACCTGGCGAAGTACTTCGCCATCCTGCCCGCGATGTTCACCAGCATCTTCGCCCAGCTCGGCGCGCTGAACATCATGCACCTGGCGACGCCGAAGTCGGCGATCCTCTCCGCGGTGATCTTCAACGCGCTGATCATCGTCGCGCTGATCCCGCTCGCCCTGCGCGGCGTGCGGTACCGGCCGTCGTCGGCGTCCGCGCTGCTGCGCCGCAACCTGCTCGTCTACGGCCTCGGCGGGATCGTCAGCCCGTTCCTCGGGATCTGGGTGATCGACCTGATCGTGCGCCACATTCCTGGGATTGGCTGACATGAACGTTTTGCTCAAGCAGACCTGGGCGGGCCTTCGCCTGCTGATCGCGATGACCGTGCTGCTCGGCGTCGTCTACCCGCTGGGCGTGTGGGCGGTGTCGCGCATCCCCGGTCTCCAGGGCCACGCCGAGGGCTCGGTGGTGGCGCAGAACGGCCAGGCCGTCGGCTCGTCGCTGATCGGGATCGACCCGGTGCCCGCCGACCCCGCGCACGACCCGTGGTTCCACAACCGGCCCTCCGCCAGTTCGAAGGACGTCCTCGGGCCGGGCGATCCGTCGACGTCGGGGCCGTCCAACAAGGGGCCGTACAACGAGGATCTGACCAAGGCCATCGCGCAGCGGCGGGACCTGATCGCCAAGCGCGAGGGCGTCACCCCGGCGGAGGTGCCCGCGGACGCGGTGACCGCCTCGGCCTCGGGCCTCGACCCGGCGATCAGCGTCGCCTACGCCGATCTCCAGGTGCTTCGCGTGGCGCGCAACACCGGGCTGAGCGAGGAGAAGGTGCGGCAGCTGGTCGCGGACAACACCACCGGAAACGGGATCGGCGTGCCGGGCGTGAATGTGCTCCGGCTCAACCTTGCCGTGCATTCGGCCGCTCCTGGCGCACACTGACACAGTGAGCACCTCTGACACACCCCCGAAGCCGCGCCGAGGCGAACTGCGGATCTACCTCGGCGCGGCTCCGGGCGTCGGCAAGACCTTCGCGATGCTCGGCGAAGCGCGCCGCCGCTTCGACCGCGGCACCGACGTGGTCGTCGGCCTGGTCGAGACGCACGGCCGCAAGAAAACCGCCGACCTGATCGAAGGGCTGGAGGTCGTGCCGCGGCGCACGGTCAGCCACCGCGGGCACGAGTTCTCCGAAATGGACCTCGACGCGATACTCGCCCGCGCGCCCGAGGTCGTCGTCGTGGACGAACTGGCGCACACGAACGTGCCCGGCGGACGGCACGAGAAACGCTGGCAGGACATCGACGAGCTGCTCGACGCGGGCATCGACGTGCTGTCCACAGTCAACGTGCAGCACTTGCAGAGCCTCAACGACGTGGTCGAGCGCATCACCGGCGTCACCCAGCAGGAAACCGTGCCGGACGAGGTCGTGCGCCGCGCGGAGCAGCTGGAGCTGGTGGACATCACGCCGGAGGCGCTGCGGCGGCGGCTCGCGCACGGCAACGTCTACCCGGCCGAGCGCATCGACGCCGCGCTGGGCAACTACTTCCGGCCCGGGAACCTCACCGCGCTGCGCGAGCTGGCGCTGCTGTGGGTGGCCGACCAGGTCGACGTCGCACTGCAGCGCTACCGCGCGGAGCAGAAGATCACCGACACGTGGGAAACCCGCGAACGGGTGGTCGTGTCGATCACCGGCGGTCCGGAAAGCGAGACGCTGATCCGGCGCGCCAGCCGGATCGCCACCCGGGCGGGCGCGGAACTGCAGGTCGTGCACATCCTGCGCGGCGACGGCCTCGCCGGGCTCGGGCCGACCGCGATGGCCCGCTGCCGCACGCTGGCCGAGGAGGTCGGCGCGACCTTCCACGCCGTGGTCGGCGACGACGTGCCGACGGCGTTGCTCGACTTCGCGCGCGGGGTCAACGCGACTCAGCTGGTCATCGGAACCTCTAGGCGGTCCCGGGTCGCGCGGCTCTTCGACGAGGGCATCGGCGCGACCGTGATCCAGCAGTCCGGGCCGATCGACGTGCACATGGTCACGCACTCCTACGCCGGCGGACGGCTGCGGGCGCGGCTGGGCACGAACCCGCTGGCGCCGTCGCGGCTCGTGATGGGGTGGGTGCTGAGCATCGTGGCACCGGTCGTCGCGACCGGTCTCGGCGTGCTGTTGCGCGACGCGGTGGAGTTCTCCACGGACGTGGTCCTCTTCGTGCTGGCCACCGTCATCGTCGCCCTGGTGGGCGGGCTCGGCCCGGCTTTGGTGGCCGCGATCTTCGGTGCCGGGCTGCTGAACTTCTTCTTCACACCGCCGCTGTACACGCTGAATGTCCACAGTCCACAGAACGTCGTCACACTCATCGCGATGATCGTGGTTGCGGTGATGGTGGCGCTGGTCGTCGCTTCCGCCGCCCGGCGCGGCGTGGCAGCGGCGCGGGCGCGGACGGAGGCGTCGCTGCTGGCGTCGTACGCGCGCACCGTGCTGACCAATCCGAACCCGATCGAGCGGTTGCTGGAGAAGGTGCGGGAGAACTTCGGCCTCACTTCTGTGACACTGTTGGAGAAGCGCAACGGGAAGTGGGACAAGGTCGCTTTGTCCGGCGGCGAACCGTGTGCTGATCCGGATGAGGCCGATGTGGACATTGCGGTGACCGCCGATGTGCACCTGACGCTTCGCGGTCGCGCCTTGCCCGCGGCGGACCGCCGGGTACTGGAAGCCGTTGCAGGACAAGCTTTGCTTGCCTTGCGTCAACAGCGAATGGCTGCCGCTGCGGCTGCCGCGGAGCGCAAGGCCGAGGCGACTGAACTGCGCACGACGTTGCTGTCCGCGGTCGGTCATGACCTGCGGACGCCGCTCACGTCGATCAAGGCAGCGATCGGCAGCCTGCGCGCGCCGGATCTGTCTCTGTCCGATGAGGACACTGAGGAACTGATGGAGGCTGTGGAGCTTTCGGCGGACCGGCTCGCCGGGCTGATCGACAACCTGCTCGACTCCTCGCGCCTGGCGACCGGTGCGGTCACCCCGCACCTGCGGCCGGTCGGCTACGACGAGGTGGTCGCGCACGCGTTGTCCAATGTGGACAACTCGAAGAACGTGCAGGTGTCCGTCGACGCGCGGTTGCCCTCCGTGCAGGCGGATCCCGGGCTCTTGGAACGGGTGATCGCGAACGTGCTGGACAACGCCCTGCGACACGGGGGCGGCGACGTTTCCGCGCGGGCGAGCGCACATTCGGAGTTCGTGGAACTGCGGATCGTCGACCACGGAAAGGGGCTGCGGAAGGGCGCCGCGGACTCCGCGTTCGCGCCGTTCCAGCGGCTGGGCGGGGACCGGGACTCGACGCCCGGCGTCGGGCTCGGCTTGTCCGTCGCGAAGGGGTTCACCGAGGCGATGGGCGGTACGGTTCGCGCGGAGGACACTCCTGGCGGAGGGTTGACGGTGGTGATCTCGTTGCCGGCCTGCACCGGCCGGGAACTCGTGGAAGCTGAGGAGGGCGCGGCGCGATGACTGCCGACCAAACGGCGACGGTGCTGGTCGTCGACGACGAACCGCAGATCGTGCGCGCGCTGCGGATCAACCTCAACGCGCGCGGGTACAAGGTGATCACCGCACACGACGGCACCGCCGCGCTGAAAGCGGTCGCCGAGACGAAACCGGACGTCGTGGTGCTCGACCTCGGTCTGCCCGACCTCGACGGCACCGAGGTGATCGCGGGCCTGCGCGGCTGGACCACAGTGCCGATCATCGTGCTGTCCGCGCGCGGCGATTCGGCGGACAAGGTGCAAGCACTCGACGCGGGCGCGGACGACTACGTCACGAAACCGTTCGGAATGGACGAATTGCTCGCCCGTTTGCGAGCCGCGGTGCGGCGTTCGTCCGTGGTGGGCGCGGACGGCGCGGAAGCCGTGGTGGACGCGGGGTCTTTCACCATCGACCTGGCGGCGAAGAAAGTGCTGCGCGAGGGCCGCGAGGTACACCTGACGAAAACCGAATGGGGCGTGCTGGAACTGCTGGTGCGCAACCGGGGGCGGCTGGTGGCGCAGAAACAGCTGCTGCACGAGGTGTGGGGGCCGTCGTATGAGACGGAATCGCATTATCTGCGGGTGTATCTGGCGCAGTTGCGGCGGAAGCTGGAACCGGAGCCTTCCCGGCCGCGGCATTTGCTGACTGAACCTGGGATGGGGTATCGCTTCGAGATCTGACGCGGGGCGGAAAGCCCTGAGGGAAGCAGATTCCCTCAGGCTGCTCAGAAGACGAGCTGCTCAATCTCCTCGACGCGCCGCGTGAGCCGGAGAGAGAGCTTATTCCCGTCGAAGAGGCTCGGCTTCTTCGATGACGGCTCGCGCGGCGTCTAGTTCACCGGAGCGGGCGTAGGACTCGGCCAGCCAGGTTTGATATAGCGCGAATTCGCGCGCGTGACTGGCTTCGTACCTGGTGACAGCGCGATCTCGCGCTGTGGACTGCGTCGGCGAAGTGCAACCAGTGCAGGGAATGGTGCACGCACTCCAGTGGCGACACAGGATGCCACCAGTACCAAGCATGCGCTGATACGGTCCTCGCGTGATGGAGCGATTCTCCTGGGACGACCTGCCAGCCGCCGTCCGAGACGCGGTGCAGGCACGTCTTGGCCAGGTCACTGTCGTCCGAGAGATCGAACACGGGCAGAACTGCAACGTCGCTCTTGTGCTGCGCGGCGAGCAAGGAGACGTCTTCGTGAAAGGCGTTCGCGGAATCAGTCCTCAAATGCGCTGGCTTCGAAATGAGTCCGAGGCTGGAAATCTCGCTCCTGGCTTAGCCCCGGCAACCCGGTTCAGCGAAGACGTCGACGCGGATGCGCCTTGGTTCGTCGTCGGGTTCGAGCACGTCGACGGTCGTCCGGCCGATCTGTCTCCGGGCGCTGAGGACCTAACGACCGTCGCCACGACGGTCGCCAGGATCAACGGGCTTCCCGGCGGTCCGGCACAGCCGCTCAGCAAGCGCTGGGTGCCGACCGACTGGTGGGCCAAACTCGCGGCCGAGGCCCCGGACAAAGTCCTGGGTTTCGACATCGACGAGCTGACCGGTTGGTGCCGCGAAACCCCCAGCCTGGTCGAAGGGACCGCTCTGCTCCACACCGATCTCCACGAGCATCAGTTCATGATCGATGACGACTCGTCGTCGGTGCGCGTGATCGATTGGGGCAGGCCCGCTTCGGGCGCGGCGTGGGTCGATGCGGCCTTCTTGGTCGTGCGGCTCATCGCGGCGGGCCACGAGCCGAACCAAGCCGAAGAGTGGGCCGCGAGGATGCCGTCGTGGTCCGCCCGAACGGACAAGGCGGTCACTGCTTTTGCTTGCTATGTAGCGGGATTGTGGGGATATCGGGCCGCGACAGGGCCGTTCCCCGGTGCCACCAGGCTCGCTGCTGCGGCACAGCAGTATGCCCGGCACCGTCTGGCGATGTCTTAATCGGACAGACAAGGCGCAAGGCCCCCGTCTGCGAGAGACGGGGGCCTTGCTGCGCGGATCAGAAACGGGTGCCCTTCCCGGATTTCAGCGGCTGCTGGAACTCGTCGGGTTGGTGTCCGAAGTGGACTCGCTCGGCGAGGACGACGGCTGGCCGCCGGTCGAGCTGCTGCCCGGGGGCTTCGGCGTCGAGCTGTCCGACGGCGGGGTGCTCACCGGGTCGGACGTCGTCGACGTCGGCGGGTTCACCGTGTGCGACGGCGGCGTGGTGGTTCCGCCGCTGGGCTTGGTGGGCGGCGGGTCGCTGCGTTCCGACGTGGTGCCGCCCGGAACCGGCTGTCCGCCGCCGGGCTGCCCGCCGGGCTGGCCGGCGTTCGGCGGGGGAGTGATGACGCTCGTCGTCGGTTTCCCGTCCGGGCCGACGGCCACCACGGTGGTCGGGGTCGGCGGGGCGGTCTGGCCGGGCGTCGGCGAACCGGGGACGGTCATCGGGCCGCCGGGGACGGCGTTGCCCGGCACGACGACCTGCGAGCTGCCCTGCAGCCCGCCCTGGCCGCCGCCGGTGCTGTTCGTCGCGGTGTCGGTGACCGAGCCGGGGCCGGCCAGTTCGGCGACCGCGGCGAAGGCCGTGGCGACCACGAGGCCGCTGACGCCCAGGATCGCGTAGCCGGAGCGGCTGAGCCTCCCGCTCGCGCCCTTCGGCGGAGCGGTGGGGGCAGCGCTCACCGCGATCTCGGGCGACGCTGAGCTTGGTTCAGGCCCGTCGGGACGGGACATGCAGGCTCCTTAGAAGAGTCAACGCTCAAGTCGAGGGGCGGCACGGGGGAGCGGGGCTCCGGCCCCGGATGCCAGGCGGGAGATTATCACCGCTCAGGACCCGTTCGCGCGACCGAGGGACGGGGCCGTCACCGTCCGCAGCCGGGCGCGTGCGGCAGGATGGGACCGGTGAACGAGCAGGAATCGCCCGTCCGGCTGGCCGCCTGGGTGCACGGGCAGGTGCAAGGTGTCGGTTTTCGCTGGTGGACCCGGAGCCGGGCGCTGGAACTCGGGCTGACCGGATTCGCCAGGAACCTCCCGGACGGCCGTGTCGAGGTGGTCGCGGAGGGTAATCGGGACCACTGTGCGCAATTGCTGGCCGCGCTGCGCTCCGGAACCTCACCCGGACGAGTGGATCAGGTAGTTGAACGCTGGACCGCCGCCAAGGGAGGGCTGGACGGATTCGCCGAACGCTGAGGCCGCTGGGACGGTTGCGGCTGTTGGGGTGCTTGGGGTTGCCGGGGCGGTCGAACCTGTGCTAGGCGCGCCCGGGCGGCCTGGCCTCCCACGGCGGCGGAGAACCCCCGGGTAGCCTGTCCCGAACCGGGGGAACCGGTAGCCATCCAGTACCCGTGGCCAAGAGGGGTCGGCAGCACGTGCACCTGAAAAGCCTGACGCTCAAGGGCTTCAAGTCCTTCGCCTCGGCGACCACGCTGCGCTTCGAACCCGGCATCACCTGCGTGGTCGGCCCGAACGGCTCCGGAAAATCGAACGTCCTCGACGCGCTGCGCTGGGTGATGGGCACCCAGGGCGCGAAGGACCTGCGCGGCGGCAAGATGGAAGACGTCATCTTCGCCGGCACCGCGGGCCGCGCCCCGCTCGGCCGCGCCGAGGTGACGCTGACCATCGACAACGCCGACGGCGCGCTGCCGATCGAGTACGCCGAGGTCTCCATCACCCGCCGGATGTTCCGCGACGGCGCGAGCGAGTACGAGATCAACGGCGACCGCTGCCGGCTGATGGACGTCCAGGAGCTGCTGTCGGACTCCGGCATCGGCCGCGAGATGCACGTCATCGTCGGGCAGGGGCAGCTCTCGGCGATCCTGGAGTCGAAGCCCGAGGAGCGGCGCGCGTTCATCGAGGAGGCCGCCGGCGTCCTCAAGCACCGCAAGCGCAAAGAGCAGACCCTGCGCAAGCTCAACAACATGCAGGGCAACCTCGACCGGCTCACCGACCTCACCACCGAGCTGCGCCGCCAGCTCAAACCGCTGGGCAAACAGGCCGAGATCGCGCGCAAGGCCCAGTCGGTGCAGTCCGACCTGCGCGACGCCCGGCTCCGGCTGCTCGCCGACGACCTGGTCACCCAGCGCGAGTCGATCGCCCGCGACGAGGCAGACGAGCGCACCGCCCGTCAGCGCCGCGCCGAGGTCGAGCAGGCGCTGGAACTCGTGGCGGCCGAGGAAGCCGAGCTGGAGGCTTCGCTCGCCGAGGACGCGCCGCGGCTGCAGATCGCGCAGGAGACTTGGTACAAGCTGTCGGCGCTCACCGAACGGCTGCGCGGCACCGTGCGGCTGGCGGTGGAGCGGCAACGGCACCTTTCTTCCGACGTTTCCGCGCCGACCGGCGGCCGTGACCCGGAGGAACTGCTCGCCGAGGCCGAGCAGGCAGCGGAGCGCGAGCAGGAGCTGACCGAAGCCGTCATGGAGGCCCGCGAACTGCTCGCGGAAACCGTGCTGCGCCGGGAAGATCTCGAACAGCGGGTGCAGGCGGCGGAGCGCGCGCACTGGGCCGCGGTCCGTGCGATCGCCGACCGTCGTGAAGGCATGGCGAAGCTGACCGGTCAGGTCGAAGCGTTGCGCAGCAAGAACGGCGCGACCGCGGAAGAGGTCGACCGGCTCACCGTCGGGTTGCAGGAAGCCGCTGAGCGCGCCGAGATCGCGGTCGAAGAGCTGGAAGAGGCGAAAGCCGCTGGCGGCACGGAGGAATCCGACGACGCCGAGCTGCAGCAGCGCCACGACCGTGCGGTGGAAGCGAACAACGCCGCCAAGGCCCGGGTCGAAGAACTGGTGAAGGCCGAGCGCGGTTCCGAGCGCGAGATCGCGTCGGAGAAGGCCCGGGTCGAAGCGTTGTCGATGGGCCTCAAGCGCAAGGACGGCGCGGGCGCGCTGCTCGGTGCGTCCGCGGAGTTGCCCGGACTGCTCGGTTCGGTCGCCGCGTTGCTCACCGTGCAGCCGGGCCACGAGGTGGCGCTGGCCGCCGCGCTCGGGCCGGTGGCCGACGCGGTCGCGGTGTCCGGCGGCGAGAACGCGCTGTCCGCGCTGAAGTACTTGAAGGAAACGGATTCCGGCCGTGCCGGGATCGTGCCGGTCGGTGCCGGGTCCACTGTGGACACCGGTTCCTGGCCGACGCTGCCCGAGGGTGCGCGCTGGGCCCGCGAGGTCGTCAACGCGCCGGAGCAGCTGCGGCCCGCGGTCGAGAAGGCGCTGGACCGGCTCGCGCTGGTGCCGGATCTGGACGCCGCCCGCCAGCTCGTGGCCCAGCATCCGGAGGTGCGCGCGGTCACCGCCGAGGGCGATGTCTTCGGCTCCAGCTGGATCGCCGGTGGTTCCGCTGCCCGCGAGAGCGTGATCGAGGTCCAGGCGGCGGTCGACGAGGCGCAGGAACGCTTGCGCACCGCCGAACGCGCGCTGGAGCAGTACTCCGCCGAGCTGGAAGGCGCGCGCGCCGAGCAGCAGGCCCGGCGCGAAGAGGTCGGGCAGGCGAAGGACGCGCTCGGCGACGCCAAGGTGCGCAAGGCGCGTTCGTCCGAGCGGCTCAACCGGTTGCAGCAGGCGGCGCGGTCCGCGCAGGCCGAGGTCGAGCGGCTGACGCAGCAGCGCGCGAAGGTCGAGCAGAGCCGCGAGCAGGCGCTGGAACAGTTGGCAGAGCTGGAAGAACGGCTCGCCGCGGTCGCCGAGCAGCCGGTCGAGGACGACCCGGACACTGCCGAGCGGGACGAGGCTGCTGAGCAGCTTGCCGTGGTACGGCAGGAAGAAGTCGAAGCGCGGCTCGCGCAGCGCACCGCCGAGGAACGCGCGCGCAGCATCGCCGGGCGCGCGGAATCGTTGCGCCGCGCGGCCTACGCCGAGCAGCAGGCCCGCGAGCGTGCGGCCAAGGCTCGGGAAGCCCGGGAGCGCGGCGCGGAAATCGCGAACGCGGTCGTCAACGCCGGTGAGTTCGCGCTGGAACGGATTGAGCTGAGCGTGCAGCGCGCGGCCGCCGAGCGCGACGAAGCCCAGGCGCAGCGCCAATCCCGCGAAACCGCGCTCACCGCGGTGCGCGCGAAGGTGCGCGAGCTGTCCGGCGAACTGGAGAAGCTGACCGACGCCGTGCACCGCGACGAGGTGCTGCGCGCGGAACAGAAACTGCGGCTGGAAACGCTGGAAGCCAAGATTGCCGAGGACTTCGGCATCGGGCTGGCGGACCTGGTCGAGGAGTACGGCCCGAACGTGCCGGTGCCGCCGAGCGCGGGCGAAATGGCCGAGTACGAGGCGGCGAAGGAACGCGGCGAGGACGTCACCCAGCCGCCGCCGATGCCCTACGACCGCGACACCCAGGCCCGCCGTGCCAAGCGCGCGGAGAAGGACCTGACCCTGCTGGGCAAGGTGAACCCGCTGGCGCTGGAGGAGTTCGCGGCGCTGGAGGAGCGGTACAAATTCCTCTCCACCCAGCTGGAAGACCTCAAGGACACCCGCAAGGACCTCGAAGCCGTCATCAAGCAGGTCGACGAGAAGATCCTGGAGGTCTTCGCCTCGGCCTACGCCGACGTGGCGCGCGAGTTCGAGACCGTCTTCGGCGTGCTGTTCCCCGGCGGCGAGGGCCGGATGGTGCTCACCGAGCCGAACGACCTGCTCGCCACCGGCGTGGACGTCGAGGCCCGCCCGCCGGGCAAGAAGGTCAAGCGGCTGTCGCTGCTGTCCGGCGGCGAGAAGTCGCTGGTGGCGGTCGGCATGCTGGTGGCGATCTTCCGCGCCCGCCCCTCGCCCTTCTACGTGATGGACGAGGTCGAGGCGGCGCTGGACGACACCAACATGCGCCGGCTGATCGGCCTGCTGGAGCAGCTGCGCGATTCGTCGCAGCTGATCATCATCACGCACCAGAAGCCGACGATGGAAATCGCCGACGCGCTGTACGGCGTGAGCATGCAGGGCGACGGCATCACCAAGGTGATCTCGCAGCGGCTGCGCACCGCGGAAGAGGAACCGGTCCCGGCTTCCTAGCCGGGTTGCGCCGGTCGCGGCGATCCTGCCCGAACGGGCAGGGCTTGCCGGACCGCCGTCCGATCGGCCAACTGCCGCCGAGTCCGCGCGTCTTCAGGGGTGTTCGAAAGAAACACATCCTGGAGGGGATTCGACAATGCGCACCATGGTGGCCCGCACCCTGATTTCCGGTTCGATGCTCGGCGCGGCGCTGGCCGTCGCCGCGTGCGGCGGCGGCTCGCAAACCGGGCAGGCCGCGACGGTGCAGAGTGCGCTCTCGGCCGCGCCGACCGCTTCCTCCGTGGCAGCGCCGAGTTCTTCCGCCGCGCCGTCCGCCCAGGCGCAGGCACCGACGCACGCGAGCAAGCCCAAACCGCGCCCGGCGCCGGCCAAGGAGCAGCCCGGCGACCGCCTGCCGGGCAAGGGCGAACTCGGCAAGGGAGCCGACTGCGGCCCGATCGACGGCCCCGGCGGCAAGGTCGACGTGGTGACCGAGGCGATGCCCGCCGGGACCGTCGGCTGCACCGAAGCGATCAACGTCATGTCCGACTACCTGTCCCAGGCCCCGACGAAGGCCGAGGGCAGCGGACGCTTCCTCGACGTCGACGGCTGGAACTGCGGATACGACGGCGGAAACGGCGGCAGCAAGCAGATTTTCTGCGGCAGCAAGGGTCTTTCGTTCCACGGCAAGGCCGTCTGAGCGTTGCTCCTTTTCTCTCGGACCCCGGGTACGAACGGGTAGAAGCGGGCGCCGCGGCTGTCCGGACGAGGTCCGCTGCTGGCACGGTCGGTCTCGTCCGGCGGCGCGGTCACCGCCGCGTTCGCCGGGATCACCTTCAAGGCAGCACTGGGAGAAAGGTTCCACAGCGATCATGCCTTCACTTGTCAAGAGACTCGCGATCGGCGGCGCCGCGGCGCTCGCGCTGGCCGTCACCGTTCCGGCCGGTCAAGCGTTCGCCATCGACCGGGTGGCCTGCAACGGCCGCACCGACTTCGTCCAGCTGCGCCTCGCGGGCGGAAGTCCTTGGGACGGCAGCGATGTCGCCTGCTTCGCCAACGGCGGCGCGACGTACGTGGACCTGGGCGGCGTCACCCGGGTCGACTCCGGCAACAACTCGGTGACCCTGTTCTGGGACGGCGGCCGGACCGACCTCGGCCACTGGCAGGGCGGCGACCTGAACTTCGTGCACGTGCGCCAGGTCTGGATCCACTAAGCGTTTCCGGCGGCGGCTCGGCTTCCCCGGACGCGAGGAAGCCGAGCTGTTCGTTGTCACACTGCCAACCCGGCGCGGGCCGCTTAAGGTGATTCTGGCCGAACGGCCGCGTCCCGGGGAGGAAATTCTTCATGCGCACGATGGTGTCCAAAGCCGTTGTCACGGCGTCGATTCTCGCGTTCGGCGGGCTGGCCGCGGCCTGCGGCGGGAGCACCGGCGCGGCGGCTCCGTCGTCGGTCTCGGCCGCACCCGTCGCCACTTCGGTGCCGGAGAGTGTGGCGTCGAGCACCAAATCCGCGCCCGCGAGCAAAACGCACAGCGCGAGCGAATCGCCGGAAAACGGCTCGGACACTGGCGAAACGGTGGGTCCGCCGGTCGACTGCGGTCCGATCGCCGCGCCCAACGGCAAGGTCAGCCTCGTCGCCACCGAAACGAAGGCGGGTCGTCCCGGCTGTACCGAGGCGATCAACGTGATCACCGAGTATTTCAAGGACGCGCCCGAAAAAGCCGAGGGAACCGCACACGTGCTGAACGTGAGCGGCTGGCGGTGCATGGCCGACACCGGCGCGCAGGGCAGCGGCCGGATCGGCTGCGACAAGGACGGCATGGTCTTCTACACGCAGCCGTAAACAAACGTCGTGAGTGTTTATGCCGGTTAGGGCGTAACGCGTTCCGGCTGCCTGCGTGCGGGCTCAAGCGCCCCAATGTGGCATTGGGTGCGTCTGACGCACCCAATGTGGCGTTCGGTGCGTCACATGCACCCAATGCCTCATTGGGG
>NZ_JBSHAM010000086.1:0-34956 GCF_053611505.1 Amycolatopsis sp. NPDC054798
ACCCACACCCGGCCGGGTTGTGGTTGAATGCGTTCAGTCGCCGGTTCTTCCCGGCGGACCTCTCGCCTGCGGTGCTTTCTGGCCCGCGTCGGCGCGCTCCCGGTGAGCACTTCAACGATCCCGGCCTCGTCAGGCCGTCCCCGTCATGCGGACGCGTCCGCGAGCCCAGCCAT
This sequence comes from Amycolatopsis sp. NPDC054798, assembly GCF_053611505.1. Lineage (NCBI taxonomy): Bacteria > Bacillati > Actinomycetota > Actinomycetes > Pseudonocardiales > Pseudonocardiaceae > Amycolatopsis > Amycolatopsis sp. NPDC054798. The sequence continues at coordinate 174 of NZ_JBSHAM010000086.1, forward strand.
GCCCGAGAAACGGAGTAGAGCCATGCCCACTGAACGCCTCACCAACGGCACCGAACGAGCACTTCTCGAAAACACGCTCGACCGCAACCGCGAAGCACTGGCGGAAACGCTCCGCGGCCTGTCCGAAGCCGACGCCCGGCGGCGGCTCGTCGCGTCGCTGTCGACGCCGATTTCCGTGGTCAAGCACGCCGCCGCGGCGGAACGGATCTGGTTCCAGCGGTTCTGGGCGGGCCTCGACGAGTCCGAATGCGACGGATACTCGAAGCGAGACCTGGGCACCTTCACCGTCGCCGACGACGAGACCGTGACCGATGTGATCGCCGAGTACGAGCGCGCCACCCAGCGGTCGCGGGAGATCGCCGCGCGCTTCGAACTCGACGACACCAAGGAGTTCCCCGGCGAAGGAATCATCAGCATGCGCTGGACACTGCTCGGGATGATCCAGGAATGCGCCCGGCACGCGGGACACGGCGACATCCTGCGCGAGCAGATCGACCATCCCCTGTCCTGACTCCCCGGCGGGCTACTGGTGCTTGGCGAGGAACGGCAGGAGCGCGTCGGCCATCTCGTCCGGCACCTCCTCGGCGAGGTCGTGCCCGGCGTCGAAAACGAGGCCGGTGACGTCGCGGGCCACGATCCGCATCTGGGATTCGGCGCGTTCGCCGATGAACGCCGACCCGCCGAGCGCCAGGACCGGGAGGTCCAGTTTCCGTTGCGCCGCTTGCCGGTTCTGCTCGGCGTCGACGAGCATCGCCCGGTAGATCGCGAGCATCGCGCGGATGCCGCCGGGCATCGAATAGCAGCGCACGTACTCCTCGATCGCGTCCGCGGTGGCGCTGTCCGGGCGGCTGCGCTCGAACTTGATCATGTAGGTGATCAGCTCGCGTTCGTGGCCGGCGATGAGCATTTCGGGGACGTCCGGCTGGAAGTAGAAGCCGAGATGCCACAGGTGCATGCCGCTGGCGACGTTTTCGGCGGTCAGCGCGGTGTGGTCCTCGAAGCCGAATCCGGGGAACAGCGCCTCGGCGAACACCAGGGACGTGACGCGGTCGCGGTGGCGGGCGGCGAGCTGGTAGCCGATCACCGCGCCCCAGTCCTCGCCCACGACCGCGTAGGTCTCGTGGCCGAGGGCGGCCATCAGCTCGGCGACGTCCTCGCTCATCGTGGCGGAGTCGTACCCGTCCGCGGGGCGGGCGGAATCGCCGAGGCCGCGCAGGTCCGGGACGACGACCGTGTAGTGCGGCGTGAGTTTCGGGACGAGGTGCCGCCAGTGGTAGCCGGTCTTGGGCACGCCGTGCAGCAGCACCACCGCGGGGCCGGAGCCCGCTGTCCGGTAGTGCAGGCTCGTTCCGTTGACCGTGGCGCGGCCGGTGCGGACTGGGGTTCCGTTGTGGTCGTGCATCATTTTCCTTTCTTGAGCGAACGATCCAGATTGAGGGCAGCAAAGCTCAGCCGAGGGCAGCCAGGGCTACCTCCACGAGGGGTTCGAGGGTTCGGGCGTCCGGAGTGATCTTCGCGGAGACCAGGAGTCCATTGAGGAACGTGACCAGAAAGGCAGCCAGCGTACGGGGATCGTGCCGGGCTGTGATCTCGCCGCGTTCCGCCGCGACGCGCAGCACTTCGGCGATCGCTTCCTGGCTGGCGTCCTGCATGTCCCGCACGGTGCGCCGGGTCGCAGTGTCCCCCGGCAGGCGCTCGCAGACCGCGTTCACCGCAAGGCAGCCCCGGCCATCGTCCGCCGCGGCGATCCGGACCCGCTCGACCAGCAGCGTCCGGATCGCCGAGCGGGCGTCGGCACCGTTTTTCAGGCTGTCGAGGGCGGTTGCCGCGAGCGTGGTGCGGTAGTGCTCCAGCGCGGCTCGGTACAGGCCGTCCTTGTCGCCGAAGGCGGCGTACAGCGACCCCTGCCCGATTCCCAGGTGCTGGGTCAGATCCCGCACCGAGGTCGCCTCGTAGCCGCGCGACCAGAACAGCTCCATCGCACGGCCCACCGCGGCCTCGGTGTCGAACTCGCGTGTCCGGACCATGGCCACAGCTTACGTCATTCTGGATCGTCCGCTCAAGAAAGATTTTGCCGGCCGAGCCAGGCGGCGAAGTCCAGCAAGTCCGGATGTTCCTCGCGCAGCGCCGGGATGTCCGCGTGCCAGCCGCCGCTGTTGGCGAAGTCGTAGCCCGCCACGGCGTCCGGATCGCGGACGGTCAGCGCCTCGCGCGGGATCGGCCGGTACGTGACGGGCTTGCCCAGCGCCCGCGCCATGGCCTCGGCGATCTGCGGCATGGTCAGCTCGTCTCCGGCCAGTTCGATCGTCCGCCCGGCGTACTCGGCCGGACGGGCGAAGGCCAAGGCGGCGAACGCGCCGATGTCGGCGGCCGCGACGAGCTGGACCGGCGATTCGGGCAGGAAGACGTCGGTCAGCACGCCGTCGCGCACGCCCATCTGCGGGTGGATCTGGTTCTCCATGAACCGCACCGGCCGAGCCGACGGAGGCGTACACGAAGGTCTGGACGTCGGCAGCTGCGGCGGCGTCCGCGACGTTGCGGCCGTAGCGGAGTTCGTCGTCGATGGTGAACCCGGGCGGCGTGCCGGGATATCCGAGCGTCGGCTGCACGCTGAAAACCCCGTCGACGCCTTTGCCGGCCGCGTCGAGCGAAGCGCGGTCTCCCAGGTCGCCGCGGACGAGTTCGGCACCGGCGTCCACGAGGGCTCGCGCGGCCGGTGCGCCGGGGTCGCGGACCAGGGCGCGGACGCGCTGTCCGGCGGCCAGCAGCGCGCGGGCCGTCGCGCCGCCCTGGGTGCCGGTGGCTCCGGTGACGAGAATGGTGGGCATTTTTCCTCCTGCTACCAGGCTTTCCCTGCTGCCGCAGCCCGGACTCCACTCAACCGGGGAGAGTCCCCGTTTTTCTTCGGTTAAGATACGGGGACAGTCCCCGATTAGGCAACCAGGAGACGGCGATGCGAGCCGACGCCCAGCGCAACTACGACCGGCTCGTGGCGTCCGCGCGGAACGTCTTCGCCGAGCGGGGGACCGACGCGCCGCTGGACGACATCGCACAGCACGCGGGCGTCGGGAACGCCACGCTCTACCGCCACTTCCCCACCCGACAGGCGCTGCTGGAGGCGGTCTTCCGCGACCACATCGACGCTCTGTGCCGTCAGGCCGCCGAACTGATGTCCGCACCGTCGCCGGGCGCGGCGTTGAAGGAATGGCTGGGCGAGGTCATCGCGCACGGGAGCGCGAAACGCGGGCTCGCGGCGTCGCTACTGGCCGCGCTGGGCGAGGAAAGCTCGACCTGCCGTGCGGCGGTTTTCGAGGCAGCGCAAGGACTTCTGATCCGGGCGCAGGACGCTGGCGAAGTCCGGTCAGGCGTTACGGTCGGGCAGGTGTTCAAACTGGTCAACGCCGTCGCGCTGGTCACCGAGACGGAACCGGACGCGCCCGGCCAGGCGGCTCGCCTGCTCGACCTGGTTTTTCACGGCCTCGCGACGCATTGAGCGCTACCGCCGTCCGTTCGTCTCGGCGACCTGTGGACCGCTTCCGCGCGTGAGCGGGCTTGCGTCGCCGTCAGCTGAGCGGCGACTACCCTGGACAGGTTCGCCCGCCTTCGCTGGAGAGACCTTGTCCGACCCCCGCACCCTGACCGCCGACTGCTCGAGCTGTTTCGCACTCTGCTGCGTCGCGCTCACCTTCACCAAATCCGCGGACTTCGCCATCGACAAGCGTGCTGGCGACCCGTGCCCGAACCTGCAGGCCGACTACCGCTGCGGCATCCACGATCGCTTGCGTCCCAAGGGCTTCGCGGGCTGCACCGCATACGACTGCTTCGGCGCCGGACAGCAAGTTTCGCAGGTGACGTTCGTCGGCCGGAGCTGGCGCGAGGCTCCGGAAACCCGCGAGCGGATGTTCGCCGCGCTGCCGGTCATGCGGGATTTGCACGAGCTGCTCTGGTATCTCACCGAGGCGCGTTCGCTGTCCGCGGCCCGCGAGATCCACGCGGAGCTGGACGCGGAGATCGCCGACCTCGAACAGCTGACAGCCGGGGACGCGGACGCGGTGCTGAAGATCGACGTCAACGCCCGTCGCGCCCAGGTGAATCCGCTGCTGGCGCGCACGAGCGAACTGGTTCGCGCGGGAGCCGGGCGCAAGAAGGAGCGCCGCGGCGCCGATCTGATCGGCGCGAAGCTCGCTGGCGCCGACCTCCGCAGCACGAACTTCCGCGGTGCTTACCTGATCGCGGCCGACCTCCGGGGCGCGGACCTGCGCCGCGCAGACCTGATCGGCGCGGACCTGCGCGACGCCGACGTCCGCGGCGCCGACTTCACCGGCAGCATTTTCCTTACCCAGTCCCAGGTCAACGCCGCCCGCGGCGACCACGAGACCAAGCTCCCGCCGCGGCTGGACCGCCCCGGGCACTGGTAGTCAGCGCGACCGGGTCGACCCCACGACCACGCCGCCGAGCCGGGCGATCCAGCTGCCGCACACACAACGCAGATACTCGGTCCGGCTCCCCGCGGACGCGGGCACGACAGCGGAGGCGGGCAGCTCGGCCAGGGGCCAGCCACAGCGAGGGCAACGGTTTTCTTCCATGGCTGCCATCGTGGAGTAATGGTTCAGTGCAGTTCAACCCTTACTGGTTCTGCACAGCGGAGCAGGACGATCGCGGAGGCCCGCCCGGGAGTCGAACCCGGAAATCACGGCTTTGCAGGCCGTGCCACGACCGTCGTGAAGCGGGCCGGTCGCGCGCCGTGGTGCCGATCCACGTTGGCGGGGCTTATGAGGCCTCGCTGGTTGCCGAACCGCGCGCGGGGTGCTGCTTCGCAGCGGAAATCGCGCCAGGAGCGTCCAATGCGGACAGATCTGCGCGCGGAAGTCAGGCGATGAGGGCGGCGACGGCGTGCGCCGCGGAAACAGTCCTCCCCGTCGTGCGCTGATAGCGCCGGACGAGGTCGCGTTGGCGGACCTGTTGCCCGAGCCGTCGCTCGGCTCGCAACACCGGATTGCGCCGCGGGACCGGGAAGGCCGCGGCGAGGCCGGCGAGCAGCGTTCGCTCGTCCACGCCCGCGACGTCGAACACCCACGAAGCGCCGGGATCGAGCGCGACCAGCACGAAAGCGAGATGCTCGGTCCGGTGTTCCCGTTCCCGGCGGGCGAGCGCGAGCCGCAGGGACGCCTCGTACGCCGCCTGCGCATCGAGTCCGAGCGGGGGCTTCTGCCGGGCGCATCGTCGTCGCGCTTCCGCCATTCCGAGCGGCAGCAACGGTCCCCGCGCTGGGGGGCGGTCGAGTACTGCCCCGGTCAGGCCGTGGAAATCGATCCCGAGCGGTGCCAGCGCTGCCCGGTCCGCGGCGGCGCCGGCGCCTGCGGGGGCAGCTGAAAGAACAGCCTGGCGAATCGCTTCGCCGGTCGCCCCGTGGTCCGCCAGCACCGCGGCGACGGAGCCGCCGCCTGCGGCGAGGGCGAGCAGGAGGTGCTCGCTTCCGGTGCGCGGATGCTCGAAGCCGCGCGCCAGTGCGATCGCCCGGCTCACGACCCGGCTCAGCTCAGGATGGTCTCCCCGGAACATCAGGCCCCCTCGGCACGGTGGTGCTTGCGATGCACGGTCTGCTTCGTGACGCCGAGGCGGAGTGCGATGTCCCGCCAGGACCATCCGTTCCGCCGCGCCGCCGCTACCTGCTCGGCCTCCAGCTGCTCGACCAGCGTGCGAAGCCGGGCTATCGCCCGCAGCCCGGCGTCCGGGTCGGTGCTGTGCACGGCCTGGTCGAGATCCGCGGCTATCGACATGGCCGTCAGCATATGCTGACGATCGATCGCCGGGCAACCAGTGCCCCCGGCAGGAGTCGAACCTGCGTTCCCGGCTTCGGACGCCGGAGTGGGCCGCCAGGGACTCGAACCCTGAACCCGCCGGGTAAAAGCCGGCTGCTCTGCGCGATTGAGCTAACGGCCCGGGGCGATGCGGGTGTGCTGCCCGTCGAGGGTTCGAACCTCGGTTTCCGCGTCCAGAGCGCGGCGTCCTGCCAGTTGGACGAACGGGCACGGGCTCCCGGTCCAGGATTCGAACCTGGGCCTGCGGATCCAAAATCCGCGGTGCTGCCGGTTACACCAACCGGGAACGAGTCGGATGCCCGCGGATCGAACGCGGTGTCTCCTGGTCCCGAACCAGGCGGGGTCGCCGATGCCCCTCGCATCCGGAGGAGGTCCGGCTCCGGGCCGGACCAGCGCTCACGACGGGACTCGAACCCGCGATCCCCGCATCGACAGTGCGGTGCCCTTGCCGCTGGGCCACGTGAGCAAGCAGGCGCCGGCGCTCCCCCGGCGCCGGGCCCGTACCCCTGCCAGGACTCGAACCTGGCACCTCCGCATTCGTAGTGCGGCGCTCTTTCCCGCTGAGCTACAGGGGTGTGCGTCCGGCGCCGAGACGCACCGGACCGCGAACGGCCGGAGGGCATCGAACCCTCTTCTTCGGTTTGGAAGACCGACGTGTCCGCCGAGTTCACCACGACCGCGTGAAACGCCCTGTCCAGGGCGCAGAGGTGAAGGAGGGAGTCGAACCCCCGATGCCGCTGACGGGCGCCCGGATCACCGCCGGGCGGGGCGGCCGCCGCCCCGTCTTCACCGTGCGGGTCCGGCGGCGGTCGGCCGCCGGACCCGGCGCTCGTCCTGGCCGCGGGTGAGGCGACGGGGACGAGTCTCGGAAATGTATTGCTCCGCTGTGCAGTTGTCAATGAACCGCGCCCGTCGCGAAATGGGCAGCAGGGAAATACCGTCGCGAAAAAGCGCGTCGGCCCGAATTAATTGCGCAAGAATGCCCTGACGAAAGAAGCCGCCCGGATCGGTTTCCCGACGGGCGGCTCCCGGTGCGCAGCGGCTGCTGCGTCAAGTCAGGGAGCGGACACCGTCCTGGAATCCGTCTTTGTGGCACATGCGGCGCTGATCGACCAGCGAACACTGCGCAGCGCGGACCGCGGCCGGAGATTGGCCTCGCATCTCCCGCATTCGCGTGTTCGTCATGTCCGCTCCTTCATCCGCTGTGGTGGAATCATCTTCGCCCACCGCGAAGCCGGGCGTCAATCTTATTTTCCGGAGAAACGTTTTCCGCCGGGCTTTCTTCCCGGAGCGGATCGTGCTGTAATGGTCGAGTGCACTTCAATCCTTACGGCGGCGCGGGCGCGCAAGTAGCCGCCGACCTGGCGACCCTTGCCCAGCGCGACGACGTCACGGCCGCCGAGGTGCGAGCGGCCGGACAGGCGCACGACATGGTGCTGCCGCGCATCTCCGCGGACGAGGCGGGGCAGATCCTCGCGTGGGGGCGGCGTCTGCACCGGGTGTTCGTCGCGGAGACGACGGCCGAGCGGGTCGCTCTCGTGAACGAACTGCTCGCCGTCGCCGCGTGCCGGCCGAATATCGCCAGTCACGACGGGAAAGCGCCGCACCTGCACTACTCCAGCGAAGGCGCGGGGGTGGTCGAGCGGTTCCACGCCTACACTGCGGGCGGGCTCGCGCATCTGGTGTGCGAGGAGCCGCACCGTCTCGGCGTCTGCGCGCGCGAGGGGTGCGACGTCGCGTTCGTGGACACCTCGCGCAACGGGCGCCGGCGGTTCTGTTCCACTCGCTGCGGCACGCGGGTCAACGTCGCCGACCATCGCGCGCGGCAGCTGGCGGGGTAGGCAGCGGGGTCAGTCGGCCGCTTTGACGGTCTCGGCGAACGGCTGCAGTTCGGGGTACTTCGGGGCGATCGTGTCGCCGGAGGATTCGCCGCGCAGGCGACGGCCGATCCAAGGCAGCGCGTGCTCCCGGCCCCAGCGGAGGTTCGCCGCGCGCTGTTCCCGCGCGGACAGGCGGGGGCGCGGGCCGAGCGCGGCATGCGCGAGGCTGTGCTGCACGCCCAGCGCGTCGAGGACGGCGATGGCGATTTCGGTGTGCCCGGCGGCGTTGAGGTGCAGACGGTCCGGGGACCACATGCGACGGTCCCGCAGCTGGCGCATCGACCACATGTCCACCAGCAGCGTTTCGTGCCGGGCCGCGATGCCGCGCACGTGCTCGTTGTAGATCGCGACGCGGCCGCGGATCTGCCGGAACAGGGCGTCTTCCACCCCGTCGACCCCGGTGAACAGCAGCACCTGCGCCCCGGCCGCGCGGAACCGGGCCACCGCGCGCTCGTACGAGTCGGCGAGGCTGTCGACGTCGACCCGCGGCCGCATCAGGTCGTTGCCGCCCGCGTAGACGGTGACGAGGTCCGGCTTCATCGCCAGCGCCGGTTCGACCTGCTCGTTCAGCACCTGCGGCAGAAGCTTCCCGCGCACCGCCAGATTGGCGTACCGGAACCCGGGCTCGCTCGCGGCCAGCACTTGGGCGACCCGGTCGGCCCACCCGCGCACCCCGTTGCGCGCGGACGGGTCGTCGTCCCCGACGCCTTCGGTGAACGAATCGCCAATACAGACTAAGCGGTTGGTCATTGCCTCAGTTTAGGCCCGGCTCCCCCGCCTCGGTCACGGTGCCCGCGCACTACGGCGCAGCCCTGGCGAGGGCACCCCGGAGAGCCTGCGGCGCAGACAAGACGTGTTGCGGGCGCGGAGGAATTCACACTGTGCCCGACGTGCGCGGCAAGCTGGCAGCCCGTGCCACCGGAAACGACGGACCTGCGGCTTGCTGGCCTGACTCAGGGGCGGAGGCCGTCGAAGAGGATCGCGATGGTGCGGTCGCGCAGTTCGCGATCGGCCCCGACGTGCTCGGCCGCCTTCGCGGTTCCGATGATCACCGGGATCAGCTCGGTCGTGGTGACGTCGCGCCGCACCGCGCCGCTGTCCTGCGCGCGGCGCAGGAGCACGCCGAGAGATTCGCGCAGCCGCTCCCCGATCACCGAACCCGTGCTGGGCACGCACACGCCGGCGGAAGTGAGCGCTTCGAAGTAGGCGTTCTTGGCGCTGGACATCTCGATCCAGCTGGTGAGGAAGGTGAAGAACGCGGCCCCGGCGTCGGCGGCGTTCTGCGCGACGACGGCGTCCGCCTCGTCGACGAACCGGTGCAGCCGCGCGTAGAGCACGGCTTCCAGCAGAGCTTCTTTCGTGGGGAAGTGCCGGAACACCGTGCCGATGCCGACGCCGGCCTCGCGCGCGACCTCCTCGGTCGGCGCACCGGTGCCCTTCGCCGCGAACACCGTCTCGGCGGCTTCGAGCACCTTCGCGCGGTTTCGCCGCGCGTCGGCGCGCAGCGGTTTGTCCTCCGTCACGGCTGTGATGGTAGTCGCGCGTCCCGGCCGCGCGGCGCCCGATCCAGGTCGGTGCGGCGCGGCGGAAGGGCGGAAACAACCCGTCCGGAGCAAGGGTCAGGAATCGTCAAACCTCTGCCGCTCATCCACACTATGGTGTGACGACCGTCACGAGAGGTGCACGACCATGACTCTAGGCGACAACGAAGTCACCCAGTCAGTCCAAGCTTCCTCCGGCGACCGCCGGGTGCAGGTATGCCGGGCGGCCCTGGCCGGTTCGATCGGCACCACGATCGAGTGGTACGACTTCTTCCTCTACAACACCGCCGCGGCGTTGGTCTTTCCCCATCTGTTCTTCCCCGCGTCCTCCTCCTACGCCGGGGTCATGCAGTCGTTCGCCACCTACGCGGTCGGGTTCGCCGCCCGCCCGGTCGGCGCGGCGATCTTCGGCCATTGGGGCGACCGGCTGGGCCGCAAGGCGACGCTCATCGTGACGCTTCTGCTGATGGGGCTGTCGTCGGCGGTGGTCGGCCTGCTGCCCGGGGCGGCGACGATCGGCATCGCGGCTCCGCTGATCCTCGTGCTGCTGCGCCTGGTGCAGGGCATCGCGATCGGCGGCGAGTGGAGCGGTTCGGTGCTGCTCGCGATGGAATGGGGCGATCAGCGACGGCGCGGGCTGCTGGCAAGTTTCGCCCAGGTCGGGGTCCCGGTCGGACTTGTGCTCGGCACCGGCGGGATGACGCTGCTGTCCGCGACGCTGTCCCCGGAAGCCTTCTCCTCGTGGGGCTGGCGGATCCCGTTCCTGCTGAGCCTGGTCCTGGTCGCGATCGGCCTGGTGATCCGGCTGCGGATCCTGGAGACGCCGATGTTCGCCGCCGCGGTCGCGGCCAAGCGCACCTCGAAGGCCCCGGTGAAGGATGTCGTCCGGCACCACTGGCGGGAGATCCTGCTGTCGGCCGGGCTGCGGTTCAGCGAGCAGATGCCGTTCTACCTGTTCACCAGTTACGTCCTGGTCTATGTCGTGCAGCGGCCGGAGTTCAGCAAAACCTTCGTGCTCAACGCGGTTCTCGTCGGCGCGGCCGCGGAGCTGCTGCTGATCCCGCTGTTCTCGCAGTTTTCCGACCGGATCGGCCGCAAACAGGTGTATCTGACCGGCGCGGTGCTGACCGGGGTGATCGCGTTCCCGTACTTCACCGTGCTCACCCACAGCGGCCACGCGATGATTTTCCTGGCGATCATCCTGTCGCTGGTGGCGCATTCGATGCAGTACGGCCCGCAGGCGGCGCTGATCGGCGAGAGCTTCCCGACGCACCTGCGCTACGGCGGTGCGGGGTTGGGATATCAGCTGGCGTCGGTGTTCGCAGGCGGCCCGGCACCGCTGCTGGCGACCTGGCTGCTGCACACCACCGGAACGCCGTACTCGATCTCGATCTACATCGTGGCTTCGGTCGTGGTGACCGTCGTTTGCGTGCTCGCGCTGCCGGATCGTTCGAAGGCCGACATCGACGATCTCAGCGTGTACGCCCGCTGACCGCAGCCGCGTAGTCCGGACCTCACCGGGCGGTCCGGACTACGCGGTAACGGAGATGGGTGACGCCGCGGCCTTCAAGCCGCCGCACGGGCTCGAGTTCGACGTGGCCGAGCCCGGTCGGTTCGAACAGCCGCCGTCCCTCGCCGAGCAGCACCGGGACGAGGTGCAGTTCGATCTCGTCGAGCTGGTCCGCTGCCAGCAGTGCCTGCGCCGCGCCCGCGCCGTGGACCAGCACGGCTCGATCTCCCGCTTTGGCCCGGGCCTCGTCGGCGCACGCGTCGACGTCGGTGTAGAACTTCGCGCTGCCCGGTGGTTTGTCGGCCGGGTCGACGTGGTGGGTGAGCACGTGGATCGGGACGCCGTCGTGGTGGTCGCCGCGCCACCGTTTGGCCAGCTCGAAGGTGCGGCGTCCGGAGATCACCGCACCAGTCGCCGACGCCTCGGCGTACACCTGGCCGTTGACTCCCTCCGACATCCGGTCGTCGAGCCAGTCGAACAACCGGAATCCGTCGCGGCCGAGTTCCTGGCCGGGCCGGTCGTCCGGCCCGGCGATGTAGCCGTCGACCGACACGGACATGTACAGCCGCACTGGTGTCCTGCTCATTTCTCACTCTCCTTTTCGAGGAAGTCGGCGGCGGTCATGCCGTCGGCGTGGCCTGCGGGCCACTGGACGAGTTCGATTCGGCGACCGTCCGGGTCGGCGAGGAACGTCGTCTTCATGCCCTGATCGTGTTCGTGCACCGGGGAGATCGGCTCGATCCGGCGGGCGGTCAGCACGGCGAGCGTGTCGGCCATCGACTCGACCTGCACGACAAGGTGGCTCACGTCGGTGCCGCGCTCGACCGGGTTTCCGTCGTGCACCAGTTCGACGGCAACGAACTCGTCGCCGGGGAGTTTGAGCATGGTCAGCTGCCCGATCGGCGTCTCGGGCACCGTGCCGACGACCTCGTAGCCGATCGCCGTGTAGAACGCCAGTGATCGGTGGAGGTCGGTCACCCGCAATCCGATGTGCAATGTCCGCACTCCAGTTCCTCCTTCGCGCGTACCCAGCCTGCTGCGACCCGCTCTCACTCACGCGTCGATCGCGCGCCGCCGGATTCGACAACCAGGCGCGAGATTCTTTGACGGATCGCGATCTATGAAAAAAAGGGGGCTGTCGCACCGGAAATCGGTGCGACAGCCCCCTTTCGGGAAGCGATCAGCGCTGCGGCGGGGGCCCGCCCTGCGGTCCGCCAAACGGCCCCTGCTGCGGGAACGGCCCGCTGCCCGGCGCGTGCCCCGGCCCCTGCGGTCCGCCGAACTGCTGCGGCGGCGGGCCCTGGTACGGCCCGCCCTGCGGCGCGGCCGGAGGATGCGGCTGCGGAAGCGACTGCTGCTGCTGAGCGGGCGGCGGCGTGCTGGGCTGCTGCGGCCGCTCCGGCGGGGCGGGCGGCTCCTCTTCCCGCACCGGTTCCGGCGTCTCGGCCTTGCTCGCCCCGATCGCCCGGCGCGGGTGCTCGGACGAAGCGCCCAGCGGTCCGTCGACCTCCTTGCGCGCCACCGCTTCCGCGGCTGCCACGGCTTCGGCGACCTTCGGGTCGCTGCTCGTGTCGAACCAGCCGGCGACCTCGTCGTCGTCGAGGTCCGGCTTGTCCGGGGTGTCGTCCTTCGGCGGCTCGTACCGGAACACGCCGTCGTCGCCGGGGGCGCCCAGCGCGCGGGCGAAGCCTTCGAGGGCCTTGCCGTAGTCGCTCGGAATCATCCAGACCTTGTTCGCGTCGCCCTGCGCCATCTGCGGCAGCGTCTGCAGGTACTGGTAGGCCAGCACCTCCGGCGTCGGGCGGCCGGCCTTGATCGCCGCGAACACCTTCTCGATCGCCTTCGCCTGGCCCTGCGCCTGCAGGTAGCGAGCGGCCCGTTCACCCTGTGCGCGCAGGATCCGCGACTGCCGTTCCGCTTCCGCGGCGAGGATCGCGGCCTGCTTCTGGCCTTCCGCCGCGAGGATCTGGCTCTGCTTCTGGCCTTCGGCCGTCTTGATCGACGATTCCCGCTGGCCTTCGGCGGTGAGGATCATCGCGCGCTTCTCCCGGTCGGCGCGCATCTGCTTTTCCATCGAGTCCTGGATGGAGGCGGGCGGCTCGATCGCCTTCAGCTCGACGCGGGCGACGCGGATGCCCCAGCGGCCGGTGGCCTCGTCGAGCACGCCGCGCAGCTGGGTGTTGATCGAGTCGCGGGAGGTCAGCGTCTCTTCCAGGCTCATCCCGCCGACCACGTTGCGGAGCGTGGTGGTGGTGAGCTGCTCGACGCCGATGATGTAGTTCGAGATCTCGTAGACCGCCGCGCGCGAGTCGGTGACCTGGAAGTACACGACGGTGTCGATGTTCACCGTCAGGTTGTCCTCGGTGATCACCGGCTGCGGCGGGAACGAGACGACCTGCTCGCGCAGGTCGATCCGCGCGCGCACCTTGTCCAGGAACGGGACGAGGAAGGTCAGGCCGGGCGAAGCGACCGTGCGGAACCGGCCGAGCCGCTCGATCACCGCCGACTGGGCCTGTGGCACCACCATGATCGCCTTGACCACTGTGATGATGACGAACAGAGCCAGCAGCGCGACCACGACGATCGCTATTGTCGACAAGAGCGTTTCCCCTTACCTAGTACCGTTTTTCCTCGGACGGAGCCTCACGAGACGATGTCCACCACGGCCGTGGCGCCGGAGATCTCGACGACCGTGACGCTGGTGCCCGGGGCGATCGGCGGCTGGGATTCGTGCACGGCGCGCGCCGACCACACCTCGCCGCCGATTTTCACCTGGCCGGCATCGTAGTCCACAGTGGACACCACGACGGCGCGGGAGCCGACCAGCGCGTCGATGCCGGTCGGGATGCCCGACCCGGACAGGAAGCGGCGTTTGAGCGCCGGGCGGACCAGTGCGAGGAGACCGACGGAGCTGACCGCGAACACGGCGACGTCGATGAAGATGTTGCCGGTCAGCGCTTCCGAACCGGCTCCGAGCAACGCGCCGATGCCGAGCATGATCAGCACGAAGTCCCCGGAGATCACCTCCGCGATCATCAGGACGATGCCGATGATCAGCCAGATCAGAGCCGCTGCCATGCCCTCATGCTCTCAGATCGCGTCGCTTCGCACCGGGCAAGCTACTCGACGTGACCGACGCGTGACCTTGTATTTTCCCGGCAAACCGGACACTACGGAGCGTCGTCTCCCGGATCGGTCACGAAGTCGATGAGCCGCTCCACCGCGCCGATCAGCGGTGTCTCGAGGTCGCGGAAGCTGCGCACCCCGGCGAGCACGCGCTGCCAGCCCTCGTACGGCTCGCCCCAGCCGAGCGCGTCGCAGATGCCGGTCTTCCATTCGGTCCCGCGCGGGATCTCCGGCCAGGCGCGGATGCCGACCGACGCCGGTTTCACCGCCTGCCAGACGTCGATGTACGGGTGGCCGGTGACCAGGACGTGCTCGTCGCGGATCTGCCCGACCAGCCGGGATTCCTTGCTGCCTGCCACGAGGTGGTCAACGAGCACGCCGAGCCTGCGGCCGGGCCCGGTGCCGAATTCGGCGATCCGGTCGGCCAGTACGTCGACGCCGTCCAGCGGTTCCACGACGACGCCCTCGACGCGCAGGTCGTGTCCCCAGACTCGTTCGACCAGTTCGGCGTCGTGCTTGCCCTCGACCCAGATCCGGGAGTCGCGCGCGACCCGCGCCTGCAGGCCCTGCACGCGGACCGAGCCCGACGCCGACACCTGCCGGGCGGGGGCGGCGGCCTTCTTGACCGGCACGAGCGTGACCGGCTTTCCTTCCAGCAGGAACGCGGCGGGCGCGAGCGGGAAGACCCGGTGGCGGCCCTTGGCGTCCTCGAGGACGACATTGCCGTACTCGATTTTCACCACCGCGCCGCAGTAGCCGCTGGCCGGGTCTTCGACCACGAGCCCTGGCTCGGCGGGGACCTCCGGCACCTTGCGCTTGCGGGGGCCGGACAGCACGTCGTGATAGCGCACGGTCGGGCACGTTATCGGCGCAGCGGCGGGTCGTCCCGCCGCCACGCCGGGGACGGGTTCAGCTCGCCATCCGCAGCACCGCGTCCGTGAACGGCGTCGGCCCGCCGCGGCGAAGCGGGCCCATCGCGACCAGCGGGGCCAGCGCGACGCACCACGCGCGCACCCGGTCTCCGTCCAGATGCGGCAGCTTGGCGATCCCGTCCTCCACCGCGCCGCCTTCGGCCATCGGCAGCACTGCCCAGTCGACCGCGTCGAAGGCCGGGTCGCCGACGCACGGGCGCGGGTCGATCGCGACGGCTCCGCGGTCCGGTCCGGCGTCGAGGACGTTGCCCGGGTGCAGGTCGCCGTGCACAAGGGCGATCGGGCCGCTGGCGGCGAGTTTCTCGGACCGGGCGAGGCCGGTGCGCAGCGACTCCAGCGGCAGGTGCGCTTCGGCCGGGGACCCGGCGAGGCGTTGCTCGGCGAGGCCGAACATGAACCGGACGCGTTCGAGCTGCGTCGGGAACGGACCGGCGGCGGGGACGCCGTGCACGTCGGCGAGCAGCTCGCCGATCTGGTCCCACGGGACGTCCGCGCCGCGTCCGGTGAAGGTGTCCCCGGGTTCGAGTCCTTCGAGCAGCACCGCGCCGTGGTCGAGGTCGGCGTCGAGGATCTGCACGACCCGCGACAGCCCCGCCCACGAGCCCAGCGCGGTGGCCTCCGCGGTCGCGATCGCGCGGTCCGGGCAGAGTTTGAGCACCTTCAGCTTTCCCTCGCCGTCGCGGCAGAGCAGGGTGCGGCCGGTGTTGCCGGACCGGGCTTCGGCGACGGTGAGACCCCACTGGCGGCAGAGCCGGTCGACGAGCGCGGGCAGCGCGTCGCACCAGGCTTGCGCGGCCGGGCCGAAGCGGCTGACGAGGCGGGCGCGGGCGGCGGCGTCCAGCAGAGCGTTGTCGGTGTTGGTCACGGGCCCCGCCATCAGAACAGCGGCCAGGGGATCGCGCGCCAGTCGTCGCCGGGCTCGGGGAACACCGCCTCGGCGAGCAGATAGTCGGTGCGCTGCGAGAGCGCCCGGATCTCGAAGGCGGTCAGGTGTTCGCCGAGTTCCGCGCCGAGGCGGCCGTCCAGGTCCGCGCGGAGCTTCCGGAGTTTCTCGACGGCGTCCTCGGGCAGCCGCTCGCCGATCCAGCCCCACAGCACGGTGCGCAGCTTCGGGTCGGTGTGCAGGCAGATGCCGTGGTCCACGCCGTAGACGTGCCCGTCGGTCCCGGCCAGCAGATGCCCGCCCTTGCGGTCGGTGTTGTTGACGACGATGTCGAGCACCGCCAGCTCGCGCAGGTCCGGGTGGTCGGCGTGGACGAGCACCGCCGGTTCACCGAGCCGGTCGTGCGCGTGCAGCACGGTGCGCCAGCCGTCGGGGACCTCGTCGGGCGGGCAGACGTCGACCACTTCGGCGTCCTCGTCGGTTTCGACCCACAGCTGCACCATGCCCGGTCCGAACGGGCCTTCGCGCAGCACGGTCGGCGGGACCGCGCCGAGGCCGCAGGCGTCGGAGATCATCGCGGTCGCGACCTCGCGGCCGGCGAGGGTGCCGTCCGGGAAGTCCCACAGCGGCCGCTCCCCCGACACCGGCTTGTACACGACGCGGCCGGTGACGCCGTCGAGTTCGATCGCGCAGAACAGCGTGACGTTGGAGGCGTCGACCAGCCTGCCCTCGACGTCGATGCGGCCGCGGGAGACGAAATCGCGGGCGGCGGGGTCGGCGGGCCCTGGCGCGGTGTTCGCCACGGCCGCCCTCAGTCCTCGGTCACGTCGACGTCGCGCCGGTACCCGTTCTGCCGCGGGCAGATGTGCCCGGCCGGGTCGAGCGGTTCGCCGCACAGCGGGCACGGTTTGCGGCCGGCGTTGACGACGCGGTCGGCGCGTTCGGCGAAGGCACGGGCGGCGACCGGGGTGAGGAACACGCGGACCGCGTCCGGGCCCTCCTCGGTGTCGTCGAGCACGACGGTCTCGTCGATTTCGCCCTCGGTGATCGCGAGCAGTTCCACGACGACCGCGCCGGAGTCGGCGTCCCAGCCGAGCCCCATCGTGCCGACCCGGAACTCCTCCTCGACCGGCACCGCGAGCGGGTCCACGTCGACCTCGTCGTCGGGGGCGTGGGCGGGCACGTCGGCCCCGAACCGGCTGGCGACCTCCTCCAGGAGCGACCCGAGCCGCTCCGCGAGGACGACGACCTGCTGTTTTTCGATCGTGACGCTGATCGTCCGCACGTCCTCCGTCGCCTGGAGGTAGAAGGTGCGGTCGCCGGGCTCGCCGACCGTGCCGGCCACGAACCGGTCGGGCTTGCGGAAGACGTGGATTACGCGTGACATAGCGTCTTCGACCCTAGGCCACGGACGCATGATCGGCATCCGCCGCCCCGGGTTGAGAGAAGTTCGCGCGCGATTCCTGCGCGGTGCGTGCGGATCCGGACACGCAGCGGATCCTCGTTAGGCTTTCCGGGTGCCTCGCATCTCTCCTCATGGAACCTGGACCTCTCCCGTCACAGCGGCTGACGCCGCGGCCGCCGGCGGCGGCGCGCAATGGCTCGCCGCGGTCGACGGCGCGCTCTGGTGGGCGGAGGCGCGGCCTGCCGAAGGCGGCCGCGTCGCGCTCGTGCGCGCGCTTCCCGGCGGCGGCGTCGAGGACGTGCTTCCCGCGCCGTGGAACGTCCGGAACCGGGTGCACGAGTACGGCGGACGGCCGTGGCTCGCGGTCGACGGCGTCGTGGTCTTCACGCATTGGGCCGATCAGCGGGTGTACGCGTTCAAGGACGGCGAGGTCTCCGCGCTGACTCCGGAACCGGCCACGCCGCAAGGCGTCCGGTACGGCGATCTGCGGCCCGGCCGCGCGGGCGAGGTGTGGGCGGTCCGCGAGCGCAGCACCGGGCCGCGGCGCACGGACATCTCCCGCGAGCTGGTCGCGATCCCGCTGAACGGCTCCGCCGAACGGGTGCTGGCCGAAGGGCACCGGTTCTTCACCGCGCCGCAGCTGTCGCCGGACGGCGCGCACGCCGCGTGGATCGCGTGGGACCACCCGGCGATGCCATGGGACGGCACCGAACTGTTCGTCGCGCCGGTGGCGGCCGACGGTTCGTTCGGGGACGCCCGCGTGCTGGCGGGCGGGCCGAAGGTCGCGGTGTGCCAGGTGGCGTGGGAGACCGCCGATCAGCTGCTCGTGCTCGCGGACCCGGACGGCTGGTGGAACCTGCATCGGGTCGGGCTGGACGGTTCGGCGGTCAATCTCGCGCCGGCGGAGCGCGAGCTGGGCGGTCCGATGTGGAAGCTCGGCACCAGCTGGTTCGCCCCGCTGGGCGGCGGGAAGCACGCGGTCCTCGACTCCGGCCGGGCGGCGATCCTGGACGAAAGCGACGGTTCGGTGACGCGCGTCGACACCGAACTGACCGTGTGGTCGTCGAGCGGACTGGTCGCGACGCCGGACGGGATCGCCGGGATCGCGGGCGGGCCCCGGCACGAGAGCGCGGTCGTAGTGCTGGACCCGGCCACCGGGCAGTGGCGCGCACTCACGCCGCAGCCTGCCTCGCTGCCGCCCGCGGAGTACCTGCCGGTCCCGCAGGAGCGCGTCTTCACCGGGCCCGACGGCGCGGAGATCCCGGCATACGTGTTCCCGCCGACCAACCCGGACTTCGTCGCGCCCGAAGGCGAACTGCCGCCGTACGTGGTCCACGTGCACGGCGGGCCGACCGGGCACAGCGACGAATCGCTCGACCTGGACTTCGCGTACTTCACCAGCCGCGGCATCGGCGTCGTCGCGGTGAACTACGGCGGCTCGACCGGATACGGGCGGGCGTTCCGCGAGCGGCTGCGGGAGCAGTGGGGCGTGGTGGACGTGCGGGACTGCGCGGCGGTCGCCGAAGCACTGGTCGCCGAAGGGATCGCCGACCGGACCCGGCTGGGCATCCGCGGCGGCAGCGCGGGCGGGTTCACCTCGGCGGCGTCGATCACGATGACCCGTACCTACGCCGCGGCGACGGTGAAGTTCCCGATCCTCGACTTCGCCGGCTGGACCGGCGAGGGCGGCGAGACGCACGACTTCGAGTCGCAGTACCTGGTCAGCATGGTCGGCCCCTATCCGGAAGCGGCCGACCGGTACCGGGAGCGCTCGCCGATGACGCACGTGGGCTCGCTGGCCGGGCCGGTGCTGTTCCTGCAGGGGCTGGAGGACGAGATCTGCCCGCCGGACCAGGCGGACCGGTTCGTCGCCGGGATCGACGGCAGCGGGATCCCGCACGCGTACCTGCGGTTCGAGGGCGAGCAGCACGGGTTCCGGAAGGCAGAGACGATCGTCGCCGCGCTGGAGGCGGAGCTTTCCTTCTACGGTCAGGTGTTCGGCTTCGAGACTCCGGACGTGCCGCGGCTGGAGCTGTCCCGGTGAGGCCCGCCAGACTTTCCGCCGGGGACACCGTGGCGCTGGTCGCGCCGTCTGGTCCGGTGCCGCAGGACCTGCTGGACGCCGCGCTGCCGGTGCTCCGCGGCTGGGGCGTGAAGGTGCGGATCGGCGCCGGGGTGCGGGCTTCGGGACAGTCCTACCTGGCGGCGCCGGACAAAGCGCGGGCGGCGGAGTTCACCGAGGCGTGGCTGGACCCGGAAGTCCGGTGCGTGCTCGCCGCGCGCGGCGGCTACGGCGCGCAGCGGATGCTCGATCTGGTGGATTGGGACGCGCTGCGGGCGGCCGGGCCGAAGGTGCTGGCCGGGTCGAGCGATGTGACCGCGCTGCACCGTGCCGTGCACGCGCGGCTGGACCTCGCCACGCTGCTTTCGCCGATGCCGGCGAGCGTGCTGTTCGACGAAACCGCGTCGGAACATCTGCGCCGGACGTTGTTCGAACCGGATCACACGCGGGTGCTGCGGGCCAGGGAGCCGGACGTGGTCGTGCCGGGCCGGGCGCTGGGCGTGCTGGTCGGCGGGAACCTGTCGCTGCTCGCGTCCGGGATCGGCACGGCCGAGCAGGGGTCCGCGCGCGGCGGGATCGTGCTGCTGGAGGACGTGACCGAGAGCCCGTACCGGATCGACCGGATGGTGACGCAGCTGTTGCGTTCCGGCTGGTTCGACGGCGTGCGCGGGATCGTGCTGGGTTCGTGGGCCGCGTGCGGCGATCCGGCGGAGGTCCGCGAACTGCTGGCGGAACGGTTGTCGCCGCTGGAGGTTCCGGTGCTGAGCGGGTTCGGCTTCGGGCACGTCGCGGGGTCGCCGACGCTGCCGCTGGGCGTGTCCGCCTCGCTCGACACCGAACTGGGCACGCTGACCCTCGGCTCCCCCGCGCTGGACTGAGCCCCGATGCGACTGTCCACTGTGGAAACCCGGGCGCGGTTCGCCGCCGCGCGGGTGGCCCGGCTCGCCACCGCGGACGGTCGCGGGGTCCCGCATCTGGTGCCGGTGACGTTCGCGGTGCGCGGCGACACGGTCGTTTTCGCGGTCGACCACAAGCCGAAAACCACGACCTCGTTGCGGCGGCTGGCGAACATCGCGGAGAACCCGTCGGTGTCCTTCCTGGCCGACGAGTACGACGAGGACTGGTCGCGGTTGTGGTGGGCCCGGGCGGACGGGGTGGCGCGGGTGGTCGAGGACGCTTCGCGGGCTTCGTACGCGGAGTGGCTGGCGGAGAAGTATCCGCAGTACGCAGAGAGGCCGCCGGAGCACGCGGTGGTCGTGACCGAGGTGCGGACCTGGCGGGGCTGGGCCGGGTCGTAACACTGGACTGAAGTCTGGCGATCTTTCTCCCGAAATGGGGAGGATCATGCGTATTGCGCTTGGGGCGGCCGGGCTCGTCCTGTTGGTCGCGGGGTGCGCGGCCGAGGTTCCGGAGGCTGCTCCGGCGCCGAGTTCCGCGACGTCGGTGCCGCCGTCCAGTTCGGCGGCGGCTTCGGCTGCCCCGGTCGCGAAAGACCTCACCAAGTATTTGCCCAGCGAAGAACAGCTCTCCGCGGCGGGTGCCCGGTCCATGCGGAAGCGGCTGCCGTACCTGGTCGGTTCCCACACTCCGCTGCGCCTCGTGCGGGCGTGCGGCGCGGACCAGCCGTGGGATTCCGCCGCACAGAACGGCGCGCAGGCCGAGTCGGTCACCGACTACGTGCAGATCCAGCAGCTGCTCGCCGAGTACCAGGGTTACTCCGGGGAGCAGGTGGTCTCCGGCCTCGGCAAAGCGCTCGACTGCGGAAAAGCTGTGGTCAACGACGAGGAACTCGCGGTGAAGACGCGGTTCACGGTCCCCGGGGTCGCCGATCCGCAGCTCGGGTTCTGCGGGCAGTTCCGGAGTGTTCGGGTGGCCGGGTGCGTGCTGGTGCTCGCCCACGGCGACCGCGCCCTCGCGCTCACGTCCGTCGGCTGGCGCGCGAACGCCGCCGAACAGCAAGCCGAGCTGAAACGGCTGGCTCCGACCTTTGCCGCCGCGTTCGACCAGGACTGACGGGCAGGGTCGTAACGGCGGGTGGCGGCTTGGCGATCTTTCTCGCGTGCGGAGGGGGATCATGGGCGCTGCGCTCGTCGCGGCAGGGCTTCTTCTGCTCGCGGGTTGCGCGGGCGGGGCTTCGACGTCGGCGGGTTCCTCCGCGCCCAAGGACCTCGCCAAGTACTTGCCGAACGAAAGGCAGTTGAGCGACGTGGGGGCCGAGCTGGGAAAGTCTCCTGCTTCCTTTGCCGCCGAGTGGATCAACCCGCTGCACCTTGTGCCGCCGTGCGAAGGCAAGCGACCTTGGGAGTCCGCGCTGCGAAGCGATGCGCAGGCGACTGCCAGAACCGGAGAGCTGCTCGTCTGGCAGCTCGCGGCCGAATACGACGGGTATACCGGAGAGCAGGTTCTGTCGGCGGTCGACCAGGCGCTGAACTGCGGCAAGGCGGTGGCCCTGCGGTTTTCGGCCCCGGGTGTCGGCGACCCGCAGCTCGGGTTCTGCCAGCGGTTCCGGGAGGCCCGGATGTCCAGTTGTGCCTTGGTGTTCGCGCACGGCGAGCGGGTGCTCGCGATCCGCACCGACAGCACGACCACGGACGCGGTGGCTCAGCAGTCCGAGCTGAAACGGCTGGCTCCCGTGTTCGCCGCGACGTTCGACCGGGACTGACGATGGCCAAACGACGCTACGTGGCCCGGGGCGTGCCCGGCGGATACCAGATCTGGGACAACCGCTCCCGCCGCTGGTGGGGCGAGGCGTACCAGCTCTGCCCGGACGACCTGGTCGCCGCGCTCAACAGCGGCGCGGACCACGCGACGGTCACCAAGCTGATCAACCGGTACCGGGCGGCGAAGCGCTGATCCGGTGTCTCAGCGGGTCTGCGCCAGGTCCCCGAAATACCCGGTCCGCCACAGGATCTGGGTGCGGACTTCGGTGATGCGCCAGTCGTCCCCGGTCTGGCGCAGGTCCGCGGTGACGACGCCGCCCGCGGTGAACGCGCGGTCCTCCATGCGCACGGTGACCGGGCGGTCTTTCCACAGGTGGATCGCGACGATATTCGCCCGCACTTCGGCGGCGGCGCCGTCGAAGTCGACGTCGTGGCCGGTGAGCAGGTGCTGGCTCGCCTCGAAACGGGCGAAGCTGCGGGCGTGGCTGTCGGCGATGTCCGCCGGCCCGGTGATCTCCGCGCCGCCCGGGCGCACGATCTTCCCGTCCGGCGCGAAAATGCGCCGGAACCGCGGCGGGTCGAATTTCCTCTCGTCGACAGCGCGGTAGTAGCTGTTGAGGGTGCGGACGATCCGGGCCGTCGCGAGCAAGGCGTCGAGTTCGTGCTGATCCGTTTCCTGCACCGGCTTCTCCCCTCAGGATTCCGCTGTCCGGTTCATCGTGCCGTGTCCGGACGGCGTGGCATCATGCTGTGACGGCGGTCGCACTCCCGGTGCGGCCGCGGTGCGCGTCGGGGGGCGTTGTGGGATGTGCGATTGCGGTCGTGATCGTCGTGGTGCTGATCGCCGCGGCCGCCGACAGCGATGTCGACCACGCGGTGACCGGCGGGTTCAACGTCGTCATCTGGATCGCGCTGATCGGCGGCGGTCTCTGGCTCGCGTCGAAGGCGTACGAGAAGAACAAGGCGTCGATCGCGGCGAACACGAAGGCCGCCAAGGACAAGACCTGTGCCGAACGGTCGTCGCGGGCTCGCGACTGGCAGCAGCAGACCAGGGACGCGAAGCTGCCCGGACCGCGGCATCCGGGTCCGGTGCGACTGCCCTTGATCGGCTCGGCGCGCGAAGCGGTGCCCGACGCGGACCGGGCCCGGCGCACGATCCGCGAGGTGCTCGCCGCCCTGACGGTCGGCGTCGCCGACGAGGCCCGTGCGCGTGCGGAGGTCCTGCGCCCGCCGGTGGCGCGGCTGTGCGAGCCGGGGCGTTTCCTGCAGGAGCAGCAAGACCACGGCCGGTACGAAGTCTGGTGGGGTCCGGAGCGCGAAGGCATCCGCCCCACCCGCGAAACGGTCAGCCGGATCAAAGACCTGCTCGTCTGGGCGTCCGCCCGCCGGAACCTGTTCTCCGGCATCCATCCCGAAGCGGAACGCCTGCTGGCCGCGGTCAGCGGTCCGCTGGCCAAAAGGTTCCGGGAAACCCTGAGCACCCGTTACGGGCGAGCCGACGACGGCGCCGGAATCGCGGTGCTCCCGCCCGGCGAATGGGAAGCCTTCCTCGGCGACCTGCACAGCGCGGTCGTCGCGGTCGCCGACGGGCTGGCCGCGCTCCCCCTGCCCAAGCTGCTGCCGCTCATGCACCGGCCGCAGGAAGCCAGGTTCAAGGAGCACGTGTCGGGCGAGGCGATGGAACAGGATCTGAAGGCCTTCATCGGCGACACTGCGAAACTGAAGGAGGCGGCGCTCACCGGGACGTGGCCGCTCCGGTTCGGCTCCTCGTGGCAGCTGGACGGCGGGGTGCTCGACGGGTTCGTGACCGAGGAGATCCGCCGTCGGCTGGCCAAGGGCACCGAGGGCTTCGAGTTCGTGGCCCGGTGGAGCACCGACCGGCTCGACGCCGACAGCTTCGCCCGCGCCTATCTGGCATACGTGACCATCGCACTCGACTATCTGACGGAGGTGCTCGGCAACATGGCCGACTACAAACGGGATTCCGCGCCGCAGTCCGGCCACCGCATCGAAATCGGCGGCGACGTGACGCACAGCAACTTCATTCTCAACAGCACGGTCCGCGACATCACGACCGTGCTGGCCCCGGTCGCGGGCCGCGACGACCGGCTCGCCGAGGCGATCGAAGCGCTTTCGGCCGCGGTGCGCGAGGATCCCGATCTGCCGGACGACGAGCGCGAGGAACTGCTGTACCACGTCAAGGACATCGCCGAAGCCGCCGCCGAACCCGGCGAGAAGCAGAAGCGCGGCCGGGCGAAACTGGCGCTGAGCGCGGTGACCGAAGCCGCCAAATCCGGCGCGCAGCTCGCGCAGACCGTCACTGCCTGGCACGACGTGCTGAGCAAGATGTTCTGACGCCGCCGGGTATCCCGGCCGGGGCAGGCGGCGTCAGGATGGCCTGGTGGGCAACGGAAGCAACGACCCCGGCGAGGTCGCGGCGCGGCAAAGGGCGGTCGCGGCGTCGGGCGATCGGGCAGCGGCCGGTGCCGGAGCTGCGACCGCGCGGCCATCAGGTCGTCGTGGACAGACGGACTTCGGGCTTAGCGCGCGTCGATCTGGCCGAGCGCGAAGCGACGTCACCGGCACGGTCGCGCGCCCGCGCCTGACGCTTGACCGCATTCGGAAAGACTCTTACCTTTGATCCACCAGACATCGGATGTACGACGCCGCCGGCCGATGTGCCCCTTTCGTTCCTGTTCGGAAAGGACACACTGTGATGCCGGAGATGCCGGAATCCCCTGGTTTCCCGCGCCGGACGGCGCTTCGCACGATGGCCGGGGCGGCGCTCGCCGTCCCGGCTCTGGCCGGTCCGCTGGCCCGGTTCGCCTCGGCCGCGAGCCCGTTGTGGCATCCCGTTCCGGCGAAGGACGGGCTGAAGGCGTTCGAGGGTGTCGAGGCGGATCGCGGCGGTCTGCATCCGGGCCGGAAGTACGTGGTGGTCGAGGGCGATCACTACCGGTTCAACATCTGGCGCGACGACCGGGACACCACCGGCGGCGGGGACCGGCAGCGGACCGAGACGAAAGGCATGGTGCAGAACGGTTCCGCGCTGAAGATGCGCGACGGCGAGACGTGGACGCTCTCCTACGAGATGTTCGTCCCGGCGAGCCTGCACGGGACGAGCCGGTTCACGCACATCTTCCAGACCAAGACCCCGGCGACGAACGCGGGCCCGTGGGTGACGCTGGATCTGGTCCGGGACGGCGGCACGGAGATGATTTCCGCGCGCGCGTACGCGAATCCGGGGTCGCCGTCGATCGCGGCGGCGAAGCTGGCTCCGTTGCGGGACAAGTGGATCACGATCGAGTGGACGTTCACTCCGGGCGAGGCGGGAGCGGCGGCCTGCGTGATCCGCAGCGGGACCGGTGCGGGTGCGCCGATCGCCGCGCAGGGCCGCAAAACCGGGGTGAAGCTGCCCGCTCAAGGCGACTATGTGCGGCCCAAGTGGGGCATCTACCGTTCGGTCGAGAGCGCACAGTCGGACATTCTCGACACGTACCTGCTGTTCCGGAACTACCGGGCGGACCGCAAGTAGCCCTGGCGAACGGTGGTCCCGGCGCGACGCCGGGACCACCGGCTCAGGAGGACTTGGCGGGAGTCTCGTCCGGGAGGAATTCCTCGTCCTTGGGCTTCTTCCGCCACGCGGCGACGAGGCCGAGCGGGTCGGGGCGCAGCAGCGACGCGGCGGCGTAGAGGCTGACCACGACGACGATCGCGATGAACCACCAGTCGTAGAGCGCCTGCTCCCCCGTCGGGTAGTACACGAGCGTCACGAACACCGAGATCGCCACGATCGCCGACAGGTTCCGGCGTTCCCACGGGAACGCGGAGATCAGCACGAAGCCCCAGGTGAGATACCAGGGCAGGGTCGGCGGCATCAGGATCGCGACGGCCAGCAGCGTGATCGCGGCGCGGTACACGGCTTCCTTGCCGCCGCCGCGGGCGAGCCACCACTGGCGGACGCCGAACACGACGAGGCCGACCATCGCGATGGCGCGCGCGACGGTGACGAACGGCGAGGGCT
This sequence comes from Amycolatopsis sp. NPDC054798, assembly GCF_053611505.1. Taxonomy (NCBI): domain Bacteria; kingdom Bacillati; phylum Actinomycetota; class Actinomycetes; order Pseudonocardiales; family Pseudonocardiaceae; genus Amycolatopsis; species Amycolatopsis sp. NPDC054798. Next base: position 26,019 of record NZ_JBSHAM010000086.1, read on the forward strand.
GGACGGTGGCGACGATGTGGACGAGGTTGTAGACGGCCTCGCCGATGCCGCTGGGGAAGTTCAGCCAGTTCGTGATGAGCTGCGGGGCCTTGAGGCCGGACCACCAGCCGAGGTTGAGCGAGCCGAGCGACACCCAGGTGCCGACGACGAACACCGGCAGGAACAGCCCGACCGACGCGGCTCCGGCCTTGAAGAAGTTCTTCGTCTTCGACGGGCCCTTCATGTCCGCGGCCCACATCCAGACCATGAACGGCAGCGCGACGGCGGCGGTCGGCTTGATCAGCATGCCGATGGTCACGAGGACGACCGCGACGACGTGCTTGCGTTCGAGGGCGGCGAGCATCCCGATGGTGAGGAAGCCGAGCATCATCAGGTCGTTGTGCGGCCCGCCGAAGAGGTGGATGACCATCATCGGGCTGGCGACCGCGACCCACAGCGCGACCGGGAGCTTCCCGCCGAGGTGCTTGACGAGCCGGGGCAGCGCCCACAGCGTCATGCCGAGCCCGACGAGCAGCACGAGCCGGGTGAGGATCACGCCGGCGATCATGTGGTCCTGGGTGATCGCGACGATGCCCTTGGAGATCAGCAGGAACAGCGGCCCGTACGGGGCGGGCGTGGTCTGCCACAGCGGGTGCACGTTCTGCACGACGTTCGGCAGCACGGGCAGTTCGGCGGGGCCGTTGGCGTACGGGTCGAGCCCGTAGAGCAGCTGCGCGCCCTGGCCGAGGTAGGAGAAGACGTCGCGGGTGAACAGCGGCGGCGACACGATCAGCGGCGCCATCCAGCACAGCGCGGCGATGAGGATCGGCTTGCTGCCGATGCGCCCGGCGAGCGCGTAGCGGCCGAGCCGGACCCACGCCCACACGATGAGGCCGAAGCCGCTGTAGAGCAGCGCGTTGGCGAGCGCCCGGCCGTGGCCGTAGCGGATCCAGGACAGCGGGCCGTGGCCGATGACGGGGTCGCGGATGAGGATGCCGCCCGCGCCGAGCGCGGCGAGCATGAGGAGGGCGCTTCCGACCGTGCCCATCGCGATGGTCCGGTAGGGGAAGCGCGCGGGCGTCAGGAACTGCCGGTCGAGACTGCCGGCGTTCGGCTGCGCGTTGTCGGTAGTGGTGGCCATTTCGATCCAGGAGATTACCGGGTGCAGTCGGCCCGCCCCGCACGGGCTCCGGGCGCGCGCCGGTATGCGCGCGCCCGGGCGGGCCCGCGGTCAGCGGTCGGCCGCGGTCCGCTGCGCGGTGCCCCCGGGGAGCGCCGCGAGCAGCGACTTCGTGTAGTCGTGCTGCGGGTCGAGCAGGACTTGTTCGACGGTACCGGTCTCCACGAGTTCGCCGCGGTACATCACCGCGACCCGGTCGGCGATGTTCCAGGCCAGGCCCAGGTCATGGGTGATGACGAGCGCGGAAAGCCCGAGCTGGCGGCGCAGCCGGAGCAGCAGCGCGAGGATTTCGCCGCGGACCGACGCGTCGAGCGAGGCCACCGGTTCGTCGGCCAGCAGCAGCGCCGGTTCGAGCGCGAGGGCCCCGGCGATGACGACGCGCTGGCGCTGGCCGCCGGACAGCTCGTGCGGCAGCCGGTCGAGGTATTTCTCCGGCGGGCGCAGTTCGGCGGATTCGAGCGCTTTGAGCACGACGTCGCGTTCGTCCGGCAGGCCATGGATCCGGGGGCCTTCGGCGACCGCCTCGTACACCGTGTGGGCCGGGTTCAGCGCGCTCGTCGGGTCCTGGAGCACGAGCTGGACTTCCCGCCGGTACGCGCGCAGCCCGGCCCCGCCCGAGGGCACCGGCTTGCCCGCGTAGCGGATCGCGCCGGAATCGGGTTTCTGCAGGCCGAGCAGGGTGCGGGCAAGGGTGGTCTTGCCGGAGCCGGACTGGCCGACCAGCGCGACGATCTCGTCCCGGCGGACCTGCAGGTTCACGCCGTTGACCGCGTGGATCCGCTTGCCTTTGCGGTCGCGGAACGTGACGTGCAGGTCCTCGGCCGCCAGCAGCGGCGCTTCGTCCGGGCCGGCGCGTTCCTCCGGTTCAGGGGGCAGCGGCGTGGCGGTGGCCGGGGCGTAGCGCGAGACCGGGTCCCCGACGGTCGGGAACGCCGCGGCGAGCGCCTTGCTGTGCTCGTGCTGCGGCGCGGACATCAGTTCGGCGCTGGGGCGTTCCTCGACGAGTTCGCCGTCGTACATCACCGCGATCCGTTCGCAGGTCGCGGCGAGCACGGACAGGTCGTGGCTGATCATGATCAGCCCGATGCCGCGTTCGGCGACCAGTTTCGAGAGCACGGACAGCACCTGGGCCTGGACGATGACGTCGAGCGCGGTGGTCGGCTCGTCGGCGATCACCAGCCGCGGTTCGCACGCCAGCGCCATCGCGATCATCACGCGCTGTTTCTGCCCGCCGGACAGTTCGTGCGGGTACGCGCCCGCCCGCGAGCGGGGCAGGTCGACCTGTGCGAGCAGTTCCGTGACCCGGGCCTGCACCTGTGCTTCGGACGGCGTTTTGCCCTCGGGCGCGTGCAGCCGGATCGGTTCGGCGATCTGCTCGCCGACGCGGCGGACCGGGTTGAGCGCGTGCATCGCGCCCTGGAACACCACCGACGCCTCGGCCCAGCGGACCGCGCGCAGCCGTCCCCAGCGCATGTCGCCGACGTTCTCGCCCTCGAGAAGGATCTCTCCGGTGATCTTCGCGCTGCGCGGCAGGAGCCGGAGCACGCTCATCGCGACGGTGGACTTGCCGGAGCCGGACTCCCCCGCGACGCCGAGCGTGCCGCCCGCGTCGAGGCGCAGGTCGACGCCGCGGACCGCGGGGACGTCGCCGCCGCCGGTGCGGTAGGTGACGCCGAGGTTTTTCAGTTCGAGCAGCGCGGTCACGAGTGCCGTCCTTTGAGCCGCGGGTTCAGCACGGTTTCGAGGCCGCGGCCGACGAGGGTGAACATCAGCACGACAGCCACGATCGCGAGGCCCGGCGGGAGCAGGTTCCACCAGGCGCCGCGGGTGACCGCGCCGTTGTTGAGGGCGGTTTCCAGCATCGCGCCCCACGAGATCGAGGTGGGGTCGCCGACGCCGAGGAACGACAGGGTGGCGTCGGCGATGACCGCGTTGCCGACCACGAGCGTGGTGTTGGCGAGCACGAGCGGGGCGACGCCGGGCAGCACGTGTTTCGTGATGACGTGCAGGTGGCCGCCGCCGAGCGCGCGGGCGCGTTCGATGTAGGGGCGGCTTTCGATGGTGAGCGTCTGGGCGCGGACCAGCCGCGCGGTGCTCGGCCAGGCGGTGACGCCGATGGCGAGCACGATCGTCCAGATCCCGCGCGGCAGCACGGCGGCCAGCGCGATCGCCAGCACGAGCGACGGCAGGACGAGGAAGAAGTCGGTGAACCGCAACAGGACCGCCGACACCCAGCCGCCGAAGTGCGCGGCGGTGATGCCGATCAGGGTGCCGATGAACACGCTCAGCACGGTCGCGCAGAACCCGACGAGCAACGAGATCCTGGTGCCCCACAAGGTCATCAGCAGCACCGAGCGGCCGTCGATGTCGGTGCCGAGCCAGAATTCGCCGTCCGGCGGGCTGAGCGGCGTTCCGGTGACGCGGGTGACGTCGAGGCCGCTCTGGTCGCTGATCAGCGGCAGCAGCAGCGCGAGCGCGACGGTGAGCGCGAGCAGGCAGAGCCCAGCGAGCGCGGCTTTCTGCGTGGCGAACTCGTGCCAGGTGCGGGCGATTCCGGCGCGGCGGCGGCGCCACGCGATCGCGCGGGCGCTTTCGGCGGCGGTTCCGGCTGCGGTCATGCGGTACGCACCCTCGGGTCGAGCACGCGGTAGAGCAGCTCCGCGAACAGGTTCATCAGGACGACGGCGCTGGCGAGGACGACGAAAACCCCTTGCAGCACCGGCAGATCCGGGCCGTGCAGCGCGTCGTAGGTGAGCTGGCCGAGTCCGGGCCAGCTGAACACCGCTTCGACCGTGACGGCGCCGGCGACCACCATGCCGAACTGCATGAAGACCAGGGTGACGGTCGGCAGCAGCGCGTTCGGGACCGCGTGCCGCCGCCGGACGAGGTCGTCGCGCAGGCCTTTCGCACGAGCGGTGGTGAGGTAGTCGGCGTTCATTTCGCCCAGCAGGGACGAGCGCATCACCAGCATGTACTGCGCGTAGAACACCGCGAGCAGCGTCAGGCACGGCAGGAACAGGTGGTGCAGCACGTCGAGGCTTTGGGCGAAGAACCCGGGCCCGGCGTCGGGCGAGTGCATGCCGCGGCTGGGGAACAGCCCGTTGGTGGCGACGAGCAGCAGCAGCCCCAGCCAGAACTGCGGGACCGACCACAGGGTCAGCGCGATCCCGGTCTGCGCGCGGTCGAAGAAGCTGTCGCGCTTCCACGCCGCGCGGATCCCGAGCCACAGCCCGAGCGCGACGGCCAGGATCGTCGCGCTGCCGACGAGCAGCACGGTCGGCCACAGGCGTTCGCCGATCATGTCCAGCACCGGGCGGCGCTCGATGTAGGACTCGCCGAAATCGCCCTGGAACAGGCCGGCGAAGTAGTTCCCGAACTGCGCGAGGACGGGTTTGTCGATGCCGAGCCGTTCGCGCAGCTCGGCGATCTGGCCGGGGTCGGTGGGCCGGTCGCGGGCCATGAACGCGACCGGGTCGCCGGGCAGCAGCCGGAAGAGGAAGAACCCGAGGACGATCACCAGGAAGATGCTGGCGACCGCCTCGGCGATCTTCGTGAGGACGAACCGGAGGGTGCCGGTCCCGCCTCGGCGCTCGTCGGGGTCGGCGAGCACCGAGGCCTGGTCCGGCGCTAGAGCTTGGCTCACGTTCTTTTACTCCCGGTCGTCGGCGGACTTGCCGCGGCGGGACAGCGCGATGCCGCCGCCGACGAGCACGACGAGCACCACGGCACCGACGACGATCCACACGGTCGTGCTGGAGCCGCTGTCGGACGAAGCCGCCGAGGCGTCGGCCGGGACCGCGCCGTACACGCCCCAGTAGCCGGTCTGTTCGAGGATCGATCCCTCGGGCTGCGGCTGCTTGGCGAAGGAGGAGAACTTGTCGGAGCGGTAGGCCTCGAGCACGTTGTCGTAGTCGTAGACGACGTTGACGGCCTGGCTGTAGAGCCGCGCCTGGGCCTGCTTGACGTAGCCGGCGCGGACGGCGGGGTCGGTTTCGGCGAGCTGCTTGGCGTAGAGCGCGTCGTACTGCGGGTCGCAGAAGAAGGTGTCGGTGGTGCCGCCCTTGCCCTGGGCGTTCGGCCGCGCGGCGCAGGTGTGCAGGGCCAGCGAGTAGTCCGGGTCCGGGTTGTTCGCGTAGCCGGAGATCGCGAGGTCGTAGTTGCCCGCGTTGGTGCGGTCGTTCAGCTCGTCGTCGGAGACGAGTTCCTGTTTGACCGAGATGCCGATGTCGTGCAGCCAGCCGGTCACGTACTGGGCGAGCCGCTGGTCGCCGGCGCGGTTCGCGTGCCCGGTGAGCCGCAGTTCGAGGCGCGCGCCGCCGGGTGCGGTGCGGATGCCGTCGCGGCCCTTGGCGTAGCCGGCCGCGTCGAGCGCGGCGTTGGCGGCGGCGAGGTCGAACTTGCGCGCCTCCCCCGGCGCCGGGTCCCAGTGGTAGGCCGCGTAGATCGGCGGGATCACGCCGCCGCCGGGCTGGGCGTAGCCGCCGGCGACCTTGTCCACGATCGTCTTCGCGTCGATCGACTGCGCGATCGCCTGGCGCACGCGGATGTCCTTGAGCACCGGGTTGCCGTTGCCGATCGGCTTGTTCTCCGAGTTCTGGACGCCGAAGTTGAGGTTGATCTCGTTGTAGCGGCGGCCGGGGGCCTTGTTCAGCGCGATGTCCGGCTGGTCCTTGAGCGCGTCGAACTGGGTCGGGGTGAGCCGGTTGATGACGTCGACCTCGCCCTGTTTGAGGGCGTTCACCGCGGCCTCGACGTCCTTGAACACCAGCAGCTGCAGCTCGTCGACCTTCGGCGCGCCGCGCCAGTAGTTCTTGTTGGCCTTGAACTTGACGTATTCGTTCTGCTTGTACTCGGTGAGCTGATAGGGCCCGTCGCCGACGCCGACGACCGGGATGGTGTCGGTCTTCGGGTCGTTGAGGTCCTTGATCGGCGACCACACGTGCTCGGGCACGATCGGGACGTCGAGCAAAGCCATGCTCGACTGGACGGTCTTGGTCTTGATCACCAGGGTGGCGTCGTCCGGCGCGGCCACCGATTCGAAGCTCGCGACGTAGTTGCCGTTCGCGGTGCGCGCGGTGGCGTCGGTGAGCATCCGGTTGAAGGTGAACGCGGCGTCCTTCGCGGTGACCGGCTGCCCGTCGGACCACTTCGCGCCCTTGCGGATCTTGAACGTCCAGGTCAGCTTGTCCGGCGAGGTCGTCCACGATTCGGCGAGCGCCGGGGCGGGCTCGGCCTTGTCCGCCGACGGGATCGTCAGGAACTCGTAGACGAACCGGCCGACCTGGGTCGACGCGGCGAGCCCCGCGGTGAACGGGTTCAAGTGGTCGATACCAGTGGTCAACGCGACCCGCAGCACCTTCGGCTGCGCCTGCTGTTGTGCCGCCTGCGCTGTCGCAGTGCCCGCCAACGGCAGAATCGCCAGCGTTCCTGCTGTCACGACACTGAAAACGCGGCACAACCCGTGTCGCCTGTGCTTGATCCGCACTTGAGAACCACCCCATCGTCAATCCCCGACCCCAGAGACGAAAAGTAACCACATACCGCGGGAAGCGCGCAATATGTGACGGCGCCGCTGCGTGTCCGATCGTTATGGTCGCGGCGCGGATCACTAGAGTGCCGGTCATGCGGATCCTGATCTCGGCCGACATGGAAGGCGCCACGGGGGTCACCTGGACCGACGACGTCGTGCCGGGGAGCCCGCAGTGGCAGCGGTTCCGGGGCATGTTCACCGGCGACGTCAACGCGGTGCTGGCCGGCCTGTACGCGGCGGGCGCGACCGACGTGCTCGTCAACGAAGCGCACTCCTCGCAGCGCAACCTGCTGCTGGAAGACCTCGACGAGCGCGCGCGGATGCTGACCGGGCGGCACAAGCCGCTGTCGATGATGCAGGGCATCGATTCCGGTGTGGACGGTGTGGTGTTCCTCGGCTACCACGCCGGGGCCGGGTTCGACGGCGTCCTGTCGCACACCTATCTGGAAAACCAGATCACCGGCGTGTGGCTGGACGACGTGCCGGCGAGCGAGGGCAGGCTGAACGCGGCGATGGCCGGCGAGTACGGCGTGCCGGTGCTGCTGGTCAGCGGCGACGACCAGACCTGCGAGGACGCGCGCGACTACGCGCCGGACGCGGAACTGGTGCAGGTCAAGGAATGCGTGAGCCGGTACGCGGCGATCTGCCTGCCGCCGGCGCGCACGGCGAAGCTGCTGGAAACCGGTGCGCGCGCGGCGATGGCCCGAGCCGGGCGCGCCGAGCGGACGCCGGGACGGCACCGGATCGAGGTGGAGTTCGACGCGAGCCATCTGGCGCAGGCGACCGCGGTGATCCCGACCGTGGAGCAGACCGGGACGCGCCGGGTCGCGTTCGAGGCGCCGAGCATGACCGAGGCGATGAAGGCGTTCAAGGTGGTCACGGCCATCGCGGCGGGGGCGGTGCAGGGCATCTATGGCTGAGGTCGACGTTGTTTCGCTGTGCGCGGACCTGATCCGGTTCGACACCACCAACTACGGCAACGGCGAGGCCGCGGGCGAACGCCTCGCCGCCGAGTACGTCGCCGAATTCCTTGGCCAGTACGGGGTTTCGGCGCGGATTCTGGAGTCCGAACCGCAGCGGGCGAATGTCATCGCGCGGATTCCGGGCACCGATCCGACCCTGCCCGCGCTGCTCGTGCAGGGGCATCTGGACGTGGTGCCCGCGGCCGCGGCCGATTGGTCTGTACCGCCGTTTTCCGGCGAGGTGCGCGACGGGTTCCTGTGGGGCCGGGGCGCGGTCGACATGAAGGACTTCTGCGCGATGGTGCTGGCCGCCGTCGCGTCCGGGCTGCGGCCGCGGCGGGATCTCGTGCTGGCGTTCGTCGCCGACGAGGAGGACCGCGGCGACTACGGCGCGCACTGGCTGGTCAAGGAACACGCGGACCTGTTCGAGGGCTGCGCGGCGGCGATCAGCGAATCCGGCGGGTACAGCTATCACGTGCCCGCCGCCGATGGCCGGACCGTGCGGCTGTACCCGGTCGCCACGGCCGAGCGCGGCACCGCGCACCTGCGACTCACCGCGCGCGGGCGCGCCGGGCACGGGTCGCGGCCGAACGCGGAGAACGCGGTCGTGCGGCTGGTCGGGGCGTTGCAGCGGATCGCAGACCACCGCTGGCCGGTGCAGCTGACGCCGACCGTGCGCGCGTTCCTGGAGCGGACCGGAGCGGCTTTGGGCGTGCCGGTGGACCTGTCCTCGGGCACGGCGGTGGACGAAACCGTGGCGCGCCTGGGAACGGCGGGGTCTCTGGTCGTGCCGACGGTGCGCAACAGCACCACTCCGACGATGCTCGACGCCGGGTACAAGGTGAACGTGATCCCGTCGACGGCGACCGCGCAGGTCGACGTCCGGGTGCTGCCGGGGACCGAGGACGACCTGTTCGCGGTGCTGGATTCGCTGCTGGGCGAGGGTGTCACGCGGGAATTCGTGGCGCATCAGCCGCCGGTGCAGGCTCCGGTCGATTCGCCGTGGTTCGACGCGATGGCCGCGGCGTTGCGGGCGGAGGATCCCGAAGCGGTCGTGGTGCCGTACTGCATGGGCGGCGGGACGGACGCGAAGGCGTTCACTCAGCTGGGGATGGCGTGCTACGGCTTCGCTCCCCTGGCGCTGCCGGAGGGTTTTCCGTACCGGGCGATGGCGCACGGCGTGGACGAGCGGGTGCCGGTGGAGGGGCTGCGGTTCGGGACGCGGGTGCTGGAGCGGTTCCTGCAGGACTGCTGAGGCTCTCGTGAGTGGCGATGCCGGTTAGAACC